>JADGCR010000173.1 GCA_015228895.1 Magnetococcales bacterium | reverse complement strand
TCCTCCCGGTCGATGGGGGTGGAGAAGGCGTTGTTGAGCACGTCGAGATGCTTGTCGCGCATCTCCCGGGCCTGGGTCTCGACCTTCATGAGTTCATGGAAGCGGGCGGTGCTGGGCTCGGAAAGATAGTCCAGCGTAACGCTCATCCCCTTGGCCAGCAGTTCGGCTTGCAGGGCGATCATGTCCAGGAAGGGGGGGATGCGGGGAAAAACGTTGTCCAGCATCTTGGTGAAGGGGGAGTTGCCGCTCATCTTATGTGTCTCCTTATGTTCCGAGAAGGATGTATTGAAATGTCAGTGCGCGCCGCTGACCTTGAAGATCAGATCGGCCAGCATGTAGGTGGCGCCGCCCACCAGACCGGAGCCCGGAATGGTAAGGATCCAGGTGGCGAAGATCTCCTTGCCCTTGCGCCATTTGACCGCCTTGGGCTGCTCCGCGGTGCCCGCGCCCATGATGCTGGAGGAGGCCACGTGGGTGGTGGAGACCGGGGCGCCCATGGTGGCGGCGCCGAAGATCACCGCCGCTGCGGTGAGCTGGGCGTTGAAGGAGTGGATGGCCCGCACCCGGAAGATGCCGAAGCCAACCGTCTTGACGATGCGCCAGCCGCCGAACATGTTGCCGGCAGTGATGAAAGCCGCGCAAATGACGATCACCCAGAAGGGGACGTGGAATTTCTGGATGTCACCGCCCAGAAGCAGGGCCAGGGCGATGATGCCCATGCTCTTCTGGGCGTCGTTGGTGCCGTGGGAGAAGGAGAGGGCTGCGGCGCTCACCCATTGGGAGAGCTTGAAGAAGCGGTCCACCTTGGGTTTGGCGTTGGCCACCAGACGGCGCGCGACCTTCTGGAAGATCCACCCCAGCCAGAAGCCGAGAATGGGCGAGACGAACAGGGAGAGCACCACCTTCATGACGCCGGAGAGCTTGCCCTTCATGATCAGGTCTTCCCAGCCCCACATCACATGGCTGGAGCCGGCCGCGAACAGCACCGCGCCGGCGATACCGCCCACCAGGGCGTGGGAGGAGGAGGAGGGGAGTCCGAACCACCAGGTGAGGATGTTCCAGAAGATGGAGCCGAAGATGCCGCACAATAGAATCATGAGCGACATGTGGGCGTTGAGATCACCGATGCTGACGAACTTGCCGATGGTGTTGGCCACGGCGGTACCCCCCAGCATGGGGCCGATGAAGTGGAACACACCGGTGAGCAGGGCGGCCTGGATGGGGGTCATGGCCCGAGAGGCGATGATGGAGCCGGTGATGTTGGAGGCGTCGTGAAACCCGTTGGTGAAATCGAAGATGAGCACCACGACGATCGCGGTCCACATCATCATGACGATGCTGTTATCCATGGCGTTGCACCTCCTGGTGTCGGCATGGCGTCCATCCGGTTTTTCTCTCCATCTTGATACCCCTTCCTTCTGATCTGGATTGTTGCTGGGTTTTTTGTAAAGGCCTGGTTAAGCCCAGGTGAAATTTTAGAAAAAGCGTGTTAGGTGCAAATGAACGGATTGTTAAGAGTTGATGAAGAAAAAAAGCATCCCCGGATCTGGCGCGGGAAGGACGGTGGATGCCGCGATCAAACAACCGATCCGGATCACGCTTTGATCTGGATGGTCGCAGGGGTTTTCCATGTAAAGACCTGATTAAGCCCAGGTGAAATTTTAGGTGGGCAGTGTTAGGTACAAATGAACGAATTGTTAAGAATTGATGAAGAGAAATCCGGCCTCCCCTGATCTGGCGCGGGGAGGCCGGTGGGGGCTGGAATCAGCCGATCTGGACCACGATGGCGTGCAGTGTGCCGGAGGCCTCCTGCATCTTGCTGGCGATGTTGCGCATGTGGCGGTAGGTTTCACGCTTCTTGAGCATATCCACCACATGGATGAAGGTGGTCACATCGGCGCCCGCCTGCTTGGCCTGCATGTTGCGCAGATCCTCGTCGATGGTGAGGAGTTTCCCCAACGCCTTGCGATAGACCCGGTCCACGCTGGAGAGGCACTGCATGCCGGTCTGGGCGTCGGCTTTCGCCTGACCGGGCGTGGTGGCGAGCTTGGAGTAGCCCCGTTGCAGGGCGTTGGCGGTCTCGCGCAGCACCACCGCCATTTCCAGAATATAGTTGTCGGAGGGGATCTTGAGGGCCTTCATCTCCTCGATCAGCAGGGTCATGGAGCCCACCGGGAAGGAGAGGGTGCCGATGGCCTGCATCACGTCGGCCCGGTCGATGGGGGTTGAATAGGAGTTGTTGAGTTTGTCCAGATGGGCGTTGCGCAGGCTGGCGGCGGTCGCTTCCAGCTCCTCCATGGCCTTGATCTTGGCCTCGCTGGGATCCTCCAGGTAATCCACCGCGATGGACATGCTCTTGGACAGGGTTTCGGCCTGGGCGGAGATCATTTCCAGAAAGGGCGGCATGGGGGGCAGAATGCTATCCAGCATTTTGCCGAGGGTGGATTGGCTGCTCATTGATCATTTCTCCTTGATTGGGTTGGGTGGTTGACTGTCAAAAGTATCATCCGATTCGGCCGGCATCAGCATGTGTTCGGGAAAGCGGAGGATGAAACGGCTGCCGATGCCGGGTCGGCTGGCGATTTCGAACTCTCCCCGGCAGCGTTCCATGGCTTGTTTCACCAGCGCCAATCCCAGCCCGCTCCCCGTGCGGGACTCCTCGTCCGTGGAGGAGGGGGCGTGCTGAAAGGTGACCCGGTAATATTTTTCCGTCAGGCGCGGCAGGTGATAACTGGCAATGCCGGGCCCGTTGTCGGCAACGATCAGTTGCGGATGGCCCTGAGTGTCCCGCTCCCAGATGATGCGCACCTCGGTCTGCGCCGGGGTGTGATGCACGGCGTTGCAGAGCAGATTGCCCACCATGCAGCGCAGCAGTTCCGGGCTGGCGTCGAGCAGGCAGGTTTCGTCCACGCTGAGCAGGAACGTATGCTGCTTCTTGCCGCTGATCGCGTTGGCATCCTCCACCATGTCCTTGAGAAAGGCGTCCATTTCGATGGGGGTGGTGGAAAATACATGGGCGTTGCCCAAACGCAGCAAGGTGGATTGTTCTTCGATCAGGTTCTGCATGCGACCGGACTGTTTTTGCAGCAGCTCCAGGGCATCCCGCCAGGGGGGGGAGCCGGGGGTCAGCATCGGCAACAGCTCCAGCATGCCCTTGAAAACGGTCAGCGGCGTCTTGAGTTCATGGGAGATGTTGGCGAGGAAGTCCTCCTGGCGCCGGTCCATCTCGTAGGGTCTGGTGATGTCACGGATGTGCAGGAGCCAGCTCCCCTCTCCCTCCAGGGGGATGAAGCGCAGGTTGAGCATCCGGCTGCCATCCACCGGTGAGGGGAGGTCGATGGGCAGGGAGAGGTCGCCCCGCTCCAGATGGTCGTCCAGCAGGGGCTGGTTCATGCAGTAGCGCAAGGGATTGCCCAGGTCGCGCTTGCCGTACAGGCCCAACAGGTGCTGCGCCTCGGGATTGAACCAGCGCAGACGCAACTGTGCGTCCAGCAGCACGACACCTTCCGGCAGGGCGTCCACGGCGCGCTGCCAATGGACCTCCATGGCCGCCTGGCCCGGCATGGTGGCGCTGTGGCCCCCTCCGGGTGCGGTCGGCGGAGCGGAAGGCATGGGTGCTCGCCAGGGAACGGAAAGGGTCAACGCCATGGGCAGCATCCAGAGCAGCCAGGGGGTATCGGCAGGAGAAAGCAGGAAGGCCGGAACATAGCTTGTAAGTATCAGTGCGCTCAGCCAGGGGTTGCGGATCATGAATGCCGACTGGCGGAAAACAGATAACCGGCCCCGCGCACGGTTTGCAGAAGCGTATCCTTGCCGAACGGTTCCAGCAGTTTGCGGATCTGACGCACATGCACGTCCACGGTGCGATCCCCCACGTGGACGTTGCGTCCCCACACCAGATCGAGCAGCTGGTCCCGATGATAAACCCGGTCCGGAT
The DNA here is from genome assembly GCA_015228895.1 of Magnetococcales bacterium. The sequence continues at coordinate 1,110 of JADGCR010000173.1, read as the reverse complement.
GGGCCATGAAGAAGCCCAGCAGCCGGTATTCCATGGAGCTGCACTTGATGGGCTGCTGACCGACGTGAATGGTGTGCTTGGCGCGATTGAGCACCAGATCGTCGAAGAAGATCTGTTCCATGACGTTGCCCGCATCGATGCGGCGCAGGGCCACCTTGATGCGCGCCAGCAACTCCCTGGGGGAGAACGGCTTGGTCACATAGTCGTCGGCGCCCTGTTCCAGGCCGTTCACCTTGTCGGTCTCCTCGCCGCGGGCGGTGAGCATGATGACCGGGATCGACTTGGTGACCTCATCCTGCTTGAGCAGACGCAGGTAATCGAGGCCGGAACTCCCTTTGAGCATCCAGTCAAGCAGGATGAGGTTCGGCAGCTTTTGCTTCAGGATGTTTTTCGCTTCCGGGATGCAGGAGGCTTCCAGACTGGCCATTCCGGCATTGGCGAGGATGAGGCATACGGTGTCACGGATTGGCGTTTCATCATCGATAATAAGCACTTGAGATCGCAATCCGCTCATGGATCAACCCTTGCCGAATAGGTGCTGTAAAGTGGCAGATCAACTTTAACATTTTGCTGCATCCGTATTCAACAAAAATCTATGCGGGAAATGATATTTTCCAATACAAGTGATTAAGTTTTAATTAACAACCAGTTAATCGTGTGCTATGCGCTGCGCCCATGGCTCGGTCCAGCAACTGTCTTGACTGTCAAGCGGGATGTGCGACGGGAACCCGCCATTTGGTCTTGTTTTTCACCATCACGTTTATGATCGTCAGGAGTTTACGCATGATGGTGTGTCGCAATCCGTTTCTGGCCGAGGACCAGCAACGCAGTCGCCGGGAACTGTTGGCCGTGGCGGAACGCGGACTCGAAGAGGTGCGGCAAAAGCTGGAGGCGGGATCTCTTGCTGACTGCGACGCGATCAGCAAACAAGCGGATCGGATCCTGCGCAGACTCAAGATCGCTCGCTATTTTTCCCTGGAGATTGCCCAGGGTCGATTCGCCTGGTCACGCAAACAGGATGTCATCGACGAGGAATCCGCGCTGGATGGGATCTATACTACTATCCCCAGGTTTCCGCGCTTCCCGCGAGGATTTTTTCAAGCTGCCAAT
>JADGCR010000172.1 GCA_015228895.1 Magnetococcales bacterium | reverse complement strand
TGGAGGTCAACGCGGCGCTCTGGGTGGTGGTCAGCAGGGCCATCTGGGTGCTGGTCAGCCCGGAGAACGCAGTGGCGTTGAGGGATGCCACCTGGGTGGTGGAAAGAGCCGCCTCCTGGGCGGTGGAAAGCACGCCGATATGGGAAGCCCTCAGGCCGCTCAACTGGGTGGTGGAGAGCGCCGCCATTTCGGTCGTGGTGAACGCGCCGGTCTGTGTCGTGCTCAGGGTGCTCAATTGCGTGGTGGTGAGCGCGCCCATCTGGGTGGTGGTGAGCACGGCCATCCCGGTGGTGGTCATGCCCATCAACTGGGTGCGGGAGAGGGAGCCGATCTGGGTGGTGTTCACCACCTCCAGTTGGGTGGTGGTGAGCGCGGCGGTGTGGGTGCTGGTCAAGCCGGAGAAACGGGTCGCATCCAGGTTCTCGATCTGGGTGGTGGAGAGGACGCCCATCTGGGTGGTGGTGAGGGCGCTCACCTGGGAGGCTTTCAACCCGTTCAACTGGGTGGTGGAGAGCAGTCCGATCCCGGTGGTGGTCAGGGCGGCCACCTGGGTGGAAGAGAACGTGCTCAACTGGGTGGTGCTGAATTGGGCCAGTTGCGTGGTGGCCAGGTTGACGATCCCCGTGGTGGTCAGGCCCGCCAAAACGGTGCTGGAGAGCGCGCCCGCCTGGGTGGTGGAGATGGCCGCCATCTGGGTGGTGGATAAAAGCGTCAACTGGGAGGCGCGCAATCCTCCCAACTGGGTGGTGCTCAGGGCGGACAGGGCGGTGGTGGTCAGGGCCGCCGTATGGCTGGTCGAGAGCTGTCCAATCTGGGTGGTGGTCAGGCCACCCAACTGCGTGGTGGAGAGCGCGCTCCAGGCGGTGGTGGTCAGCGACTGCGCCACGGTCAACGCCCCCAGTTGGGTGGCGGTCAATCCGGTGAGCAAAGTGGTGGACAGGGCCGCCGCTGCGCTGGTGGTCATGCCGCCGATCTGGGTGGTGGTGAAGGTGCCCAGTTGCGTGGTGCTCAGGCCGTTGAACTGCGTGGTGGAGAGCGCCCCCAACTGGGCGGCCTTCAGCCCCGCCATCTGGGTGGTGCTCAGGGCGGCGATCTGGGTGGTGGAGGCGCTGCCCAACTGGGTCGTGGCCAGGGAACCGAGCTGGGTGGAGGTGAGTCCGCCGAGCTGGGTGGTACTCAGGATGGCCATGGCCGTGGTTTTCAGCCCCCCCAGGGAGACGCTCGGCACGCTGACCAGTTGGCTGGTGGTGAGGGTGGCGATCCCGGTGGTGGTGAGGGCACCGATCTGGGTGGATTTCAACAAGCCCATCTGGGAGGTGGAGAATGCGCCCAGTTGCGTGGTGCTCAGCAGGGCCATGCGGGTCGTGGAGAGCCCCCCCACCTGGGAGGAGTTGAGATGCGTGATGGTCGTGCTGGTGACGGCGCCAAACTGGGTGCTGGTGAGGTAGCCGAGATCCGTGGCTGAGAACAGTGAGAGCAGGGTGCTCGTCATGTTCGATAGCTGGGTGGTCGTCAGCATCTGGATGAAGGTCGATGTGGCCATCGCGGCGGAAACCTCACAGGCGGAATCTGGCGCGCCTCCCAGCGAGACGCATCAATCGCTTGAAAAACAAGCAATAATCATACCATAGGCAGTCAATAACGAAGACTACATTAAATTTTCTTGTAATTCCGAACGGTTGTCAATCAAATTATTGAATGTTTCGACAACTCTGTACCAGGCGGGGAGCGGATGGCGGGCAAAAACTTCCTGATTCTTGGCGGCGCGTCCGGGTGAAGGTCATCCGGACGTCAGGCAGGAGAGCAGGGCGCGGGCGAGATTGCGCATCAGTTGGAAATAAAGTTCCGGTCCATCCGTCAGCCCGGCGCCGAGGGGATCCAGAACCCCCAGGCGCAGTGGCCGGTTTTCCGTCACGGTGGCGGCCAGTCGTTGCGGGAACTGGGGTTCGGTGAACAGGCACTGCGCCCCGCTCTCCTGGATGCGCTTCGAGATGGCCTGGATGCGACGCGCCCCCGGGGGACGCTCCGCATCCACCAGGAGGGAGCCCGCCGCCTTCAGGCCGTAATGCTGCTCGAAATAGTGGTAGGCGTCATGAAACACGATGAAAGGACGCTCCCGGACCGGAGCGAGCAGGGTGGCCAGTTCCCGGTCCAGCTCCTTCAAGCGTCCGGCGAGCGTTTCGGCATTGCGCCGGTAGGTGGCGACGCGGGCCGGATCGAGTCGGCCCAGGCTCGCGGCGATGGAGCTGCCCAGCATGACCGCATTGTCCGGATCCAGCCAGATATGGGGATCCACCGGGCCATGCTGGTGGTGCTTTTCTGCGTGATCGGCGTGATCGGCGTGGTCGTCATGCCCCGCCTCCCCGGACCAGGCCCCGCCCTGACGAGCCGACAAACGGTTCAACCCTTCGGTAGCCAACAGAGGGAGCAGGAGGGCCTTCTTCGGCAGATTGTCCAGCGGACGGCTCAAAAACCCTTCCAGCGCGGGGCCGCCCCAGACGATGAGATCCGCCCCTTCCAACAGGCGCGCATCGGAGGGACGCAAAGCGTAGGTGTGGGGGGAACCGTTCCCGCGGATCAACAACGATGGGGTGCCGGTCTCCCCCATGATCGCTGCGGTCAGGGCGTGGAAGGGCTTGATGGAGGCCACCACCTCCAGGGCCGGGGCCGGAAACGGCAGCAGCGTCCCCAGGGCCAACAGAAGCGCCAATCCTTTTCTGAAGATCATGGCTGCATCATCCAGAAGAGCCCTTCCCGGGCGATTCGCCCTTGGAATGATTGATTTTGAATCGTTTTTGCTTGCCATCCGGCCGGGTGGCGATCAGCTCCAGGGTCACCATCCCCTCGGCATCCACCTTGCCGTTGCCGTTCAGTTTGACCCAGGCCGCATCCAGTTTCAGCTCCGGAATCCGGGCGGAGCCGTCCGGCGCCAGGATGCCCCGCACTTCGGCCCGCTCGAAACGCAGAGGTTCCGTCGCAGCCGGATCCTGTCCGGCAAAGCGCAGGATCTCCCCAGCCACCGGAAGCTTTTTCGTCAGCGCTCGGCGATCCCGGGTGACGATCCGGTCGGCATGCCAGTGCAGGCGGGTGGCGGGGGGATTCCACTCCCGGCTCCCGGACCCTTCCAGCCGACTGGCGCTCCACCCCTCGCCGAAGATCTCCTCGGCCCAGCCGCTCCCCTCGCGGGCATCCCCGGCGGCCTGCATGCGCCGATAGCCGACCGTTCCCGTCAGGGAGAGCAGCAGGCGGTCGAGCCGGGAGGGCAGCCGTTCCAGCCGCAACGGGCCGGTGGAGACCTCCCAGCGGCCATCCTCACCCACGCGCCAGACCGCATCCTCCAGCCCCCCTTCCGGAATGGCGGCCTTCTGAAGGCGCAGATCCACCCGTTTGCCGTCCAGCAGCAGATTCCCGTCGCTCAAGGTCAACTCCCGGATCCGCAACGCGGTCAGCAGCGAGGCCAGCGCGGGATTCCAGGGGGCGATGGTCTTGAAGATCCAGGCCGGATCGCCGGAGGCCTCGGAGAGACGCAGTTGTCCCGCCAGGGGTTGCAGGCGGTGCAGGGTGATCTTGCCCTTGGCCTTGAAGTCGTCGCGGTCGAAATCCACATACTGGCTGAGCAGCTCCCGGGGCGGCGCGGCGGCGGGACTCTCCGGCGGCGCGGCGTGGTCATTCGCCGCCCACGCCGACTCCGCACACCACGACACGGCGAGCGCCAGCGTGGCCAGGAACCCCCTTGCCACCCGCCCGATCACCGGACCAGCAGGAAGAAACGCTCTTCCTCCCTCTGGATGTTCAACAGCATCTGGCGGGCATCCGCCTTGAGGGCCTTGGCCAAAGCAAGCGGATCCCCCACCGGGGTGCGATTGGCCGACAGGATGCGATCCCCCGCCCGGAGACCGGCACGCCAGGCCGCGCTCTCCGGAACCACCTTCACCACCTTGACGAGCGGTTTCCCCGCTTCGTCCTCTTCGGCAGCCAGCAGGGCGCCCGCCAGGCGGGCATCGATGGCCTCCCCCTTGCTCTGGGGAGAGTTTTCCGGGCTGGACACCTCGGCCTGGAGACTCAGTTCCTTCCCTTCGCGGATGATCTTGAAGGCGATCCGTTCGCCGATCGGGGTCAATCCCACCACGTTGTGGAGATCCGCCGCCCCATGCACCGGACGGCCATTGGCTTCGATCACCACGTCGCCGGGCCGCAGGCCCGCCCGATAGGCCGCCGAGCCGGGGGCCAAACGGGTCACCACCGCGCCGATCCCCGGAGAGACGCCGAAGGCTTTGGTCAGCTCCGGGGTGAGATCCTGCACCGAAACCCCCAGCAGGCCCCGGCGCACCTCCCCGTGCTCCACGAGCTGATTCATCACCTGGCGCGCCATTTTGATGGGAATGGCGAAGCCGATCCCCACGTTCCCCTTGCCCCCTCCGGGGGCCAAAATGGCCGTGTTGATCCCCACCAGCCTGCCGTTCAGATCCACCAGCGCACCGCCGGAATTGCCGGGGTTGATGGAGGCGTCGGTCTGGATGAAATCCTCGTATCCCTTGATACCCAATCCCTTGCGGCCCAGGGCGCTGACGATCCCGGAGGTCACGGTCTGCCCCAGCCCGAAGGGGTTGCCCATGGCCACCACGAAATCCCCCACCCGCAAGGTGTCCGAATCCCCCAGGGGCACGGCCTGCAATCCCTTGTCGCTCACCTGGATCACCGCCACGTCGGTCTCCTTGTCCACCCCGACCCGTTTGGCCTGGAGCGTGGCCCCGCTGCGCAGCGTCACGGTGATGGCGTCCGCCTTGTCGATGACGTGATGATTGGTCAGAATGTAGCCCCGTTTGGCATCCACCACCACGCCGGAACCGAGGCTCCTGTTCTCCTGCTGCCGGTTGCGCTGGGCCGGGAGATTGAAGAAATGACGGAAAAAGGGATCGTTGAACAGGGGGTGATCGGGCATTTCCTCATGGCTGCTGGTGGCGATGTTCACCACCCCCGGAATCACCCGCTCCACCATGTCCGCCAGGCTGGGCAGGCGCTGACCCTCCACGGCGGCCGGCAGCCCGGCCGCCAGGGCATCACCTG
>JADGCR010000171.1 GCA_015228895.1 Magnetococcales bacterium | reverse complement strand
CGGCGTGGGGCGAGAGCGGGGGGGGAGGGTCTTCCCGGACCCGGTGCCGGGGCAGATAGATGCGAAACAGACTGCCCGCGTCGGGTGCGCTGTCGCAGACGATCGCCCCCTGGGCGTTGTGGATGATGCCGTGGACCGTGGAGAGTCCCAGCCCGGTCCCTTTGCCTGGTTCCTTGGTGGTGAAGAAGGGTTCGAAGATGTGTTCCTTGACCTCCACCGCCATGCCCGGCCCATTGTCCTGCACGCTCAGTTCGAAAACGTCGCCGGGAGCGAGGGAGAGTCCCTGGGCCTGCGAGGGTTCCAACCGGGATGCGGACAGGGTGATCCGGATTTCACCCTCATGGCCCTCCAGCGCCTGCCAGGCGTTGGTGGCCAGATTGATGACCACCTGTTGCAGTTGATGCGCATCGCCCATGATCATGCCGGCGTTCTCCTCGATCGAGGCGGTGAGTTGTACGGCGGGGGGAAGCACGGAGCGGATGAAACGGATCGTTTCCTTGAGTGCCAGTTCCGGTGGAAAGAGCATGTTGCCCATTGGAGCGCGGTGACTGAAGGTCAACAACTGCGAGACCAGTTCCTTGCCACGGCTGGCGGCCGAGATGATTTCCGTCAGCGCGTCATCCGGTTTCAGCGCGCCGAACCGGGCCAGTTCCGCGTTGCCCAGGATGATTGCCAGAAGGTTGTTGAAATTGTGGGCGATCCCGCCCGACAACACCCCGATGGACTCCATCTTCTCCCCCTGGCGCAGCCGTTCCTCCATTTTTCTGTGTTCCGTGATGTCCTCTCCGGAGCTCAGGGTGCCTTGCAGGTGCCCCTGATCGTCCAGGATCAGGGAGTGCCACCAGGCCACCAGGCGTTTCCCCTGCTGGCGTGTCATGATCCAGTTTTCATGCCGTTTGACCGCTTCGGACCGGTTTGACAGCAGCAACTGATACTCCCCCAATACCGTGGGACGCTCCCCATCCGGAATGAAGGTGTTGAACCAGGATTGACCCAGAATTTCCCCCTCTTCCAGTCCCAGCACCTGGCACCCCTTGCGATTGATCAGGGTGATGTGTCCCTGCCGGTCCAGCGCCATGATGATCACCCCGGCGATGTCGAGGAAACGCTGCGCCCGATCCCTTTCGTTGCGCAAGATTTCGAGCATCGCGTTCCAGGGGCGCATGTCGCGCAGCAGGGCGATGAATTGATTTTGTTTGTAATCGTAGGTCACACTGACCTCCAGGGGGATGGTTCCCCCCGCCTTGGTGCGGTGCAGGGTGGAAAAGCGATCCACGCCGCTCGTCTGAATGGCGGCCAGATGGGATTGAAGTTCGTCGCCGGACTCCTTGGCGTCCAGGTCGCCGATGGTCAGACGGGTCACTTCCGAGCGGGGAAATCCGGTCATCTGACAATAGAGGTCGTTGACCTCCAGGATGCGGCCCTGGAGGTCCGTGATCCAGAAGCCGTCCGGTGTGGTGGCGATGAAAGAGTGAAACAGTGCGTTCCGTTGTTGCAGGGCGCGGTTGGCCTTCTCCACCTCCTGTGTCCGTTCGGCCACCACCGTTTCCAGATGTTTGTGATAGTGGGTGATGGACTGGTTGATCTCCTCCATGGTGCCGGCCCGGTGCCGGGTGGTCTGGTAGAAGTGGACCAGCAACGCAATCGACAAGGTGATCAGGACGCCGAACAGTGGAAACCATTGGATGATGATCCGGTAAATGGCCTCCTGCGTGTCTGGCCGGGTCTGCGCGGATTGAATGGCCATCCAGATTGCGAGCATGATCGACAACAGGAGGATGAACACCTGATGGGGCAACCATCCGGGCAGACCCGCCTGCCATCGTCTCTCCCTGGTCCAGGCCATGGCGCTCAAACCCAGGCCCAAAGCCAGAAAGGCCAGGGCGGTCTGAATGGCCATGCGTGTCCAGTTGCCCCAACCGCAGGCTGATTCCAGGTCCATGCCATAACCGATGATCGCGGTCACGCCCAGAGCCGTCGTCACGGTGCCGGAGCACATCAGCCAGAATGGTTTGCGGGGTGCGGGGAGGAGACCGGTGAGCAATCCGAGGGCGCTGACGATGAAACCCGTGGCCGTGTTGGCGGCCATGCGTCCCGGATGAGAGGCTTTCTCGGTGATGAAGTGCCGCACGAGGAGCTGATCGATGCCAAAATCCCCTGGAACGAAATATTGCGCCAGGGTGGCCCCGGAGAGCAGCAGCACCACGAGACCCAAGGTCATGGCCCGGCGCGTTCTCCCGGTTTCCGCCAGCATCAGACCCACGCCCATCAGGAGGAAATTCAAGGCGGTGTTGTGCATCATGGGGACCATGCCGGGTTGCCATTGCACCAGCCAGACGCTCCGGGTGTGCCAGCCCAACAGGACAGAGAAACCCATGACGCCCACCCCCAGTCCAAGAGCGAGGATCAGAGGGGTTCGGGTCTGTCGCGCATCGTCGGGCATGGCATGACACTCCCTTTGAATGAAATCTGTGCGGGGTCGCAGGCTCACCTTATAACACGTCCGGTCGTCGAGATCGAGAAACCGTCCACGGGGAAATGTAAATTATTGTTGGTACATTGGAGTTGTTTTGTATGGACAGTATGGACAGATTACTGACACACTGATATGTTGCGTCTGTCCGAAGACACTCGTTTCGACTGCCTGCATTTACCGGGTCCGCAATGAACGAATCCTCCCATAAGTCGGTCGTCATGGTTGTCGATGACTCGTTGGAAAGTCTCGATCTGATGGTGGAGTTGCTCTCCGGACTTTATCGGGTCACGCCCGTGAAGAACGGTCAACTGGCGTTGCAGCGCGCTTTGAAGGAACCGCTCCCCGAACTCATCCTGTTGGACATCATGATGCCGGATCTGGACGGTTACGAGGTTTGCCGACGCCTGAAAGCCGATCCCGGAACACAAGACATCCCGGTGATTTTCGTTACCAGCAAAATCAATCAGGAGGATGAGGTGCGGGGATTGGCCCTGGGGGCGGTGGATTTCATCAAGAAACCCATCAACCCACCCATCGTCCTGGCGCGCATTCAAACCCACCTGACCATCCGGCGTCTCCACAACCAACTCGTCCAGTCGCAAAAGGCGGAAGCGATCGCCTCCCTGGCGGGCGGGATCGCCCATGACATCAACAATGTCCTGGGCATCATCATCGGCAACGCGGAACTGGGCAAAATGGGCGCCATCCCCCCGGAGGTGGCGGGCGCGAGCATTCTGGAGGCCGCGGCGCGCGCCAGGGATCTGGTGCGCAATCTCCTGAGTTTCAGTAACAAGTGGCCAGGGAGTCGGGCCGTCCCCCGGGCGGAACCGGCCACGACTTTGGAAACCGTCGTCACGCCACCCGGTCCGGCGGGGGAGATGGGACGGGTGCTGCTGGTGGACGACGAAGCCCCTCTGGTGGAGGTCTGGCACAGGATGCTGGAAGGTCTTGGCTATACGGTGTGCGGTTTTACCGATCCCGTGGCGGCCTTGACGCGCTTCCGGGAGACCCCCGATTTTTTTGACGTGGTGATCACCGATCAGACCATGCCCAAAATGGTGGGAACCGCCCTCGGGGAGGCCATTCACGCCATTCGCCCGGAGATCCCCCTGTTTTTGTGTACCGGATTCAGCGAATCCATGACGCCGGAGAGCGCCAGGGAGATCGGCCTGGCCGGGATTTTTCTCAAACCGGTCGCCCTGTCGGAAATGGCGGTCGCGCTTCGGGGCGTCCAGGGGTGCCGCAAGCGCTCCGCACCGGATGCGCCCTCCAGGGTCGGCGAACCGCTGCCCTCCGGACCGATTTTGCTGGTGGATGACGAACCGGAGATGGTCAGACTCCTGGAAAGGAATCTGCTGGAACAATCCTGCACCGTTTTGACCGCGCTTTCGGGTCGGGACGCGTTGCAGATCTTGCGGACCCAATCCATCGACCTGCTGATCACCGACCTTGGGCTGCCGGACATGGATGGCCTGGAGATGATGGTCCAGGCCACCACCCTGAAAGCCGATCTCCAGACCATCATCATCACCGGGCGGGGCAATATGGAGTGCGCCATCGCCGCCATGAATCTGGGCGCCTTCGCCTATCTGACCAAACCCATCAACCTGAATGAATTCAACATACACGTCAAGCGCTGTCTGGAAAAGATCGGATTGAACAAGGCGTTGCGGGAAGCCCGTGACCGGGCCATGGCCTCTTCCATGGCCAAAAGCAACTTCCTGGCCACCATGAGCCATGAGATCCGCACCCCCATGAACGCCATCCTGGGCATGACCGAACTGGCGCTTCAGTGTGAAATGTCTCCGAAATTGCAGGACCATCTGAGCAAGGTGTTCCAGGCATCCCGGACCCTGATGCGGATCCTCAACGATATTCTGGACTTTTCCAAAATCGAGGCCGACCGACTGGAGCTGGAACAGAACAGCTTCCTGCTGCGCCACATCTTCGACCGTCTCGCCAATCTGTATGGGGGGGAGGCGGCCAGGAAGGAGGTGGAGCTGGTTTTCGGTCGCTCCGGGGAGTCTCTGTTCGCCCTGGTGGGGGACGCGTTGCGGCTGGAACAGATCCTCTCCAATCTGATTGGCAACGCGATCAAGTTCACCCGGCGTGGGGAAATCGTGGTCACGGTCCGGAGCGAGACGCCGGAAACGGAAACCGGGGAGGTGATGCTGGAATTCCAGGTGCGCGACACGGGGGTCGGCATGAGCGCGGAGAGCATCGAGCGTCTCTTCGAACCCTTTGTCCAGGCGGATGGCACCATCACCCGCCGCTATGGTGGCAGCGGACTGGGCCTGGCCATTTGCAAGCGTCTGGTGGGCTTGATGGGTGGCCGGATCTGGGTGGAGAGCGTGCCGGAAGTCGGCACCCGGTTCCGGTTCACCGCCGGTTTCAAGCGGCCCATGGTGGACCGGATCGAAGGGGCGCTGCGTCCACCGGAGTCCATGCTGCAGTTGAAATCACTGGTGGTGGATGACCGCGCGGCCGCCCGTGACTCCCTGGAGTCCTTGTTGCGTCTCTTTTCGTTCCACACCACCGGGGTGGGCTCCGGAACGGAAGCGGTCGCGGCCTGGCGCGCCAGCATCGCCGAGAGC
>JADGCR010000170.1 GCA_015228895.1 Magnetococcales bacterium | reverse complement strand
GGCGGGGCGGGGGCGCGGGGGGGGTGGGGGAGGGGCGTCCTGGCCGCGGGGGGGGGGGGGGGGGGGGGGGGGGGGGGGTGTGTGAGGTGTGTTGTTGGTTGGGGGTCCGGTGGCCACAGACAGGCTCATTGCCGAGGGGGTTCACAAGGGGGGGATTCCCCCCCTCCGTGATCCATCTTCCACCCATCGTCGTTTGTTTGTGGATAAGTTTGCCGGAACAGGAACAACCGGGGGGATTCTTTTCCCAAACGGGAGACGACTGACAGCCGCAAGGACTGGCAGATCGTAACCTCCCGATGGGAAAAGCTCAATGCAACCTGATCTGACTCTCACTGAGCTGGGTGACGGCTTCCTGAACCATGCGATGGGCATCATCCGCATCGATCGATTTGACGATCAGTTTTTCGGCCACCAGCATCGACAGATCCACCGCTGCGGTGCGTACCTCGTCCATGGCTCTCTGCTTGGCCTGCTCAATATCGACCAGGGCGGCGTTTTTCTTCTTGGTCAACTCTTTGTTCAACTCTTCCAGGGCCTGCTCCCGCATGCGCGCGGCATCCTGACGGGCCTCCTCCAGAATCTGCGCCACCATCTGCTGCGCGGAGACCAGTTGATTCTGATAGGAGTTCAAAACCCGTTCCGCCTCCTTGCGTCCCGCCTCGGCTTTCTGAATCTCCTCGGCGATCCGACTGGCGCGACTGTCAAGAATGGTGGCGATGGCTGGCAATACATACTTCTTGAGCAGCATCATCAACAAGAAAAACGATACCACCGTCCAGAAGATCTGCGATCCGAATACGCTCGATTCGAATTGCGGCAACCCGGACGACGCGGCAGCATGTCCTCCCGCTGCGCCTGCCGACGCATGAGCCTCGGCAATCATCAACCTTTACCCATGATGATGAAGGCCAGGACCAATCCATACAGGGCGATGGCCTCGACAAACGCCGCGCCGATCCAGACATACTTGGATAACTGTCCCTCGGCACTCGGTTGCCGGGCAAACGCCTCGATGGCCTTGCCAAACATGTATCCCAGTCCAATACCTGCGCCGCCCAAACCCGTGGCGGCCAATCCCATTCCAATAAAAGAGGCGGGAAGGCTTTCCATGTTTTTTATCTCTCCTCACGCAAACGAAAAAAATCCAGAGTCACAAGGACCGAAAACATCAGACCCGCTCAGTGCATGTGCAGCGAATCGTTGATGTATACACACGTCAGAATGGTGAAAATGTACGCCTGAATAAAGCCGATGAAAATTTCCATGCCGGTGAACACCACCGTGAAGCCAAACGGCAACCAGGCCCCGAACCAGGCCATGGTGGCCGTGAAGAAAAACAGCACCCCCAACACCGTGTGACCCGCCGTCATGTTGGCGAACAGACGGACCGACAGGGAGACGGGCCGGGCCAGAAAGGAGATGATTTCGATCGGCACCATCAGCGGCAGCAGCACCGGCGGGAGTCCATGGGGCACGAAGAACCCCAGAAATTTCCAGCCGTGATGATACGCCCCCAGAAAAATGCAAAAGACGAAAATCGCCAACGCCAATGTCCCGGTCACGATCAACTGGGAGGTCACGGTGAAGGATCCGGGGATCAAACCCGTCCAGTTGCAAAACAGCACGAAGAAAAACAGGGTGAACACGATGGGGAAGAACTTTTTGCCCGAATGGCCCACGATGTCGTTCAGCATCCCTTCCACGAACAGATAGGCCGCCTCGGCCACGCTCTGCATGCGACCCGGCACCAGCGTGGGATTGCGCAGGGCGTACCGGAACAATCCGTACACCACACCCACCACAATCCACATCCACACTACCGAATTGGAAATGGAGATGTCAAACCCGAACAGAGAAATATCGATATAGTTCACCACCTGGAAGTGATGCAGCGGATCCATCTTCGGGGCCGCCGTCGCCACATTGCCGGCGGCTTGGGCGTGGGCCTCAGACACTAAAGACAAGTTCATGTTTCCGGTCCCTTTATTGTGTGGTGGTTGGTCACCGACGGCCCTGCTCGTTTTGCATGGCAATCCGGTACAGGTTGCGAAATCCGGCAACCGCGCCAAACAAGAAAAATATCACGGTCATCCACGGATGGCTATGGAGCCAGTAATCCAGAAGATAACCGATCCCCCCGCCCACGAAAATGGCGGACGCCAGATCCGTGCTCATCCGCATGGCCATGCTCAATCCGGATGGGGGGGGCGCTGGCGCCATTCCGGGATTCACGGGGGCATCCGACTCTTTTTCTTCGTGTTTCATCTCCACCCGATGCAGCAAATGGCCAGCATCCTAGAAAGCTGCAGGCGCTGTGTCAAGGTTTCGGTCGCTTGGTTCAACGGTTTGAGGGTGCAATTCCTGCATTTTTTTTCGCAGGGTGTTGCGATTGATCCCCAGGATGCGCGCCGCCTTGACCTGATTGCCCCGCGCCTCCTTCAAAACACGTCCCAGCAGCACCCCTTCCACCCGCCGGATGATGGTATCATACAGCTCTTCCGGCTCCCGTCCAGTCATGACGGACAAATAATGCGTAATGACCTGATCCACCGCCTCCTCCAGGGTGGTGATGGGGGTGGGAACCGGTTCCGCCGCCACCCGTCCCTCCGGCGTCCGGCTGGTGGGCAGATGGAGGTATTCCGGGTGGATCTCGCTGCCGGGGGTCAGGGCCATCAACCGCTGGATCAGATTTTCCAGCTCCCGCACGTTCCCCGGCCAATCATACGCCATCAGCCGTTCCATGCTCTCCGGGGTGAACCGCTTGGGCGCCACCCGCATCTGGCGGGCCGCCCGGGCCAGGAAGAATTCCGCCAGCACCGGCAGGTCCTCCAGTCGGGAGCGCAGGGAGGGCACATGCAAGGGGGTCACATTCAGACGGTGGAACAGATCCTCCCGGAACCGTCCCGCCGCGATGGCCCCGGGGAGATTCTGATGGGTCGCGGCGATGATGCGCACATCGGTACGCACCAGTTCCGCGCCACCCACGCGGGTGATGCAGCCGTTCTGCAACACCCGCAACAACCGGGTCTGGGCCTCCAGGGGCATGTCGCCGATCTCGTCCAGCAGCAGGGCGCCCCCCTTGGCCCGCTCGAAATGGCCCACATGCCGGGCCACCGCCCCGGTGAAGGCCCCTTTTTCGTGGCCGAACAGCTCGCTTTCGATCAGGTTGGGGGGGATGGCGGCCATGTTGACCGCGATGTAGGGTCCGTTGCGTCGGGGACTGTGGGCGTGCACCGCCCGCGCCACCAGCTCCTTGCCGGTGCCGGATTCCCCGTGGATCAGGACCGTCATGTCCGAATTGGCCAGCCGGCCAATGGTGCGGAACAGCTCCTGCATGGCCCGGGAGGCCCCGATCACCCCGCCGAAGCGGTCCATCTCCTGGGCGGGATCGCAAAACGCCGTCTTGGGGGTCTGCTCCAACGCCCGTTGCGCCAGCTCCACCACCTGGTGGATGTCGAAGGGCTTGGGCAGATACTCGAAGGCCCCCCCCTCGAAGGCCTGCACCGCGTGGCGCAGGGTGCTCTGGGCGGTGATGATGATCACCGGCAACCAGGGACGGCTCGCCTTGAGGGTCTTCATGATGTCCAGACCCGATCCGTTGGGCATCATGATGTCCGTGATCACCAGATCTCCGACCCCCTGGCCGGCGAAATCCAGCAGGGCGCGCCCGGACTCGAAGCAGCGCACCTCGAATCCGGCGCGGCTCAACGCCTGCTCCAGCACGAAGCGGATGGCCCGGTCGTCGTCGGCCACCAGAATGGTCTTGACCCCGCTCATGAGATGCACGTGGGCAGCAAGACGCGCAACACCGTGTCTCCCGGCTGACACTCCAGCTCCAGTTGTCCCCCGTGTCCATGCACGATCTTCTGACTGATGGACAACCCCAATCCGGTCCCCTTGGCTTTGGTGGAGACGAAGGGCAGAAAGATCCTCTGGCGCATCTCTTCCGGCACGCCCGGTCCGTTGTCGTGCACCTCGACCTGAATATGCCGCCGTCGTCGTCCCTGTTCCATGCGGGTGCGTTGGGAGATGCGGGTGTGGATGCGCACCCGACCCGCGGCGCCCGCGGCCTGCATGGCGTTCTGGATGAGATTCAGGAACAGTTGGATCAGCAGATCCCGATCGCCGCGGATGGCGGGCAGGGAGGGATCGAAGTCGGGAATCGGCACCGGGCGCTCCCCGGCGCTCACGCACAGGCGCACCACATGATCGAGAATTTCGTGAATGTTGAGGGCCTCCTCCTGGATGGGACGCTGTTCCGCCAACCCCAGCAGGTTGTCCAGCAGACGACTGATGCGGTCCACCTCGGTGCGGATCAACTCCAGACAGGCCGCGTCCGCGCCGCTGGCCGAGGCTTCCAGGAGTTGCGCCGCGCCCCGGATGCCGGCCAGGGGGTTCTTGACCTCGTGGGCCATGGTCAGGGCGAGATCCCCCACGGAGTCCAGGGCGTCGTAGAGCCGTTTGCCCTCCTCCATGCGCACCGTGGTGCCCATCTCCTCCATTTGCAGCAGGGCCCCGCTCCAGACCCCTTTGGTGGTGAGCAGCGGCACCGCGGTCAAGGCGACCGCGATTTCCCGGTCCGGTCCGGTGGTGATCCGGGCGTCGCGAATGCGGCACGGCATGCCCAGGGAGCGGGCGCGCAACAGCAGCTCCATGGCCACCGGGTGACCGGGGAGCAGGGTCTCCAGGGGGATGCCCAGCAACCGGCCTCTGGGTTTGCCAAACATCTTTTCCGCCGCGTCGTTCACGACCCGCACCACGCCCCCCTCGTCCACGGCCACCACCCCCAGGGTCAGATGGTCCCAAAGCGCTGTCGGGGAGAGCATGGAATCCGGGGTCGTGTTCATCTAGGCGGCCTCCGACTGGTGTGGAAAATCGAAGAATTCGTGCAGCAGTTGCAACACCGCCTCCGGATGGGGGGCGTGGTTGACCCGCTCGCGGAACAGCGCTCCGCCGGGCAGGCCGCGGGTGAACCAGCTCAGGTGCTTGCGGGCCAGCAGGTGGCCGGTTCCGGGGCCATGGTGGGAGATCATGGCATGAAAATGGTCCAGGATCAAAGTGGCCTGTTCCGGGGGGGAGGGGGGATCGGCGGGGGTGCCGGTGGCCAGGAAA
>JADGCR010000016.1 GCA_015228895.1 Magnetococcales bacterium | reverse complement strand
TTCTTGGTTTGGTGTTGGCCGGTTGCGTGGCGGTCTCCCCGGGGGTGACGGAACCCACCGCCCCTCCCGCCCCCTCTCCGACCCCGGCGCAGACGTCGGTGGAACCGGCGCAGGGCAAACCGGGTCCGGACGGGGTCTATTATTATTATGTCCTGGGCCACATGATGATGGGCGACCGCCGCTGGGAGGAGGCGGAGAAAGCCTTCGTGCGCGTGGCGGAAGGGGATCCGAAATCCGTGGAAGCCCGCATGCTCGTCTCCCATCTGGCGACCCAGCGGGGCGATCTTTCCCTGGCGGTCCGTTATGCCAGGGAGGTGGTGGAACTGGACGGGGAGAATGTCAAGGCCCGTCTGCTGCTGGCCGGCCTGCTGAACGCCCTGGGGCAGTACGCGGACGCCGCCGCCCAGTATGAACTGCTGCTGAAAAAGCGTACCGATCATGTGTCGGCCCGCCTGCTGCTGGCGCAGATTTACGGGCATCTGCAAGATCCCGCGCGGGCCAAGAGCGCCCTGACCCCTCTGTTCGCCAAGCCCGAGGTGGCCTGGAAGGCCAATCTGGCCCTGGGACGCGCCTATGTGCTGGTGCCGGATCTCAAAAAGGCGCTGGAGTACTTCCGCAAGGCCAGAAAGCAGGCGCCGGATCAACTGGAGCCGGTTCTGGCCCTGGGGGCCGCCCTGCAGGAGCTGGACCGCCCCAAGGAGGCGGAAACCATGTACCGGGACTTTCTCGCCAGGGATCCTGAGAACGAGACCGTCCATACCCGTCTGGGCCGTCTGCTGCTCACCCAGGAGGACCGTTCCGCCGCCCTGGAGGAGTTCCGCACCATCACCCGTCTTTCTCCAGGGAGCGTCCAGGCCCGCTTGACCGCGGCCCTCATCCTGATGAGCCAGCGCAATTACGAGGACGCCCTCCAGGAGTTGCGTCTGGCCGACGCCGCCCGTCCCGGCAACAGCGGGGTCGCCTATTACATCGGTCAGGCCCTGGAGGCCATGGACCGCAATCAGGATGCCCGGAAAGCCTACGAGCCGATTCAATCCTCGGAGCCGTTTTACCTGGAGGCCCAGGTGCGCCTTTCCTACCTGGACGTGGTGGAGAAGAAAGGCAGAGAGGCCATCTCCCGTCTGCAGGAAATGGCCAAACAGTTTCCCGACCGCATCGAGGTGCTCCTCGCCCTGACCGTCATCCTGTTGCAGGAAGAGGAGTATGGGGCCGCGGTGGACATGGCCTCCAAGGGGTTGACCATGGCCCCGGACCAGAGCCGTTTTCTGTTCAACCGGGCCATGGCGCTGGATAAACTGAAACGGTGGCCGGAGGCGGAACAGGATCTGCAGGACTATATCGGCAAGAATCCCGACGACGCCCTGGCCCTCAACTATCTGGGCTATACCTGGGCGGACCGGAACGAAAAGCTGGAAGACTCCCTGAAACTGATCTCCAAGGCGTCCCAACTGGCGCCGGGAGATGGTTTCATCACCGACAGTCTGGGTTGGGTGCTGTTTCGCATGAACCGCCACGAGGAGGCGTTGGCCAAAATGCGCGAGGCGGTGCGCATCGAGCCGAAAGATCCCACCATCCGTGAGCATCTGGGAGATGTGCTGGACGCGGTGGGCAGGACCGAAGAGGCGGTGAACGTCTGGCGGCAGGCTCTGGAACTCGATACCACCAACGAGACTCTGCGGGCCAAGATCGAACGGGGCAGCGGCAAGACCGGCAACGGTGTCCCCCGTTGAGGCGAGGCGATCGGATCGTTCTGTTGCTGGGTTGTATCGGTCTGTTGTCACTGACCGCCTGCGTCCGTTTTTTTCCGTCCACCGAGCCGGTTGTCCGGGTGGATGGGGCGCAACTGGCGCACCGCTATCTCGATGAACAGAAAATCCGGAGCGCCGGAGCGCCCCATTGGGGCGTGGAGGGGATTCTGGACCTGGAAACCCCGGACCAGGCCCGGCGTAACCGCGTGGACATGATGGGGTCCGGCGGGGAGCGGATGCGTCTGCGGGCGTTCGGACCGTTTCAGCAGGTGGCCCTGGAACTCCTGACCACTCCCTCCTGGATGCGCTGGGTGGATCCGCAAAAGCAGCGGGTCATCCAGGTTCCGGCCACGGCGGAGGGGATGCGCCACCTGATCGGACTCCCACTGACCCCCCCGCGACTGTTCCAGTTGGTGATGGGACGGGCCGCCTCCCTGGCCGGACCGGGGCAGGGCGTGCTTTTCGGGACCGCCGCCGGCGTGCCGGTCACCACCAGGGAGGGGGAGCGGTTGTTGCTGGACCCGGTGCATGGCCGGATTCTGGAACGTTTTGGCGAGGCCGTTCCCGGCACGCCCTATCATGCGGTGTATGCCTGGCCGGAGCGCCCCGGGGTGGGTCCGATGGCGCTGCCGGAGCGGATTCTGGTCACCCTGGAACATCCGGGCATGCGCCTGGAGTTGATTTTCAAGCGTTGGTTCCTCCCCGGCACGGGGATGCCGGATGCCCTGTTCTCTTCCGAGGTGCCGCCTGGCTTCATCCTGCAACGTCCCCTGGACGAGGAGCACGGATGACCATCCGGCGTTTTTCCGCCCCTGCCAAATTGAATCTGGCCCTGCGGGTGGTGGGGAAGCGGGGGGACGGTTATCATTTATTGCAATCGGTCATGGTGTTTTTTCCGTTGTACGATCAACTGGAGATCACCCTGACGCCACGGGGATTGGAACTGACCTGCGTCCCGGAGGTCACGGTTTCCCCGGAGGAGAATCTGGTTTTCCGGGCCGCGGCGGCCCTGCGGGAGGCGTGCGGCGTCACTGGAGGCGCCAGCATGCGTCTGCGCAAGGGGATTCCGGACGGGGCCGGCCTGGGAGGGGGCTCCTCGGACGCGGCGCTGACCCTGCTGGCCCTCGACCGCATGTGGGGTCTGGGTCTTGGTCCGGAGCGGTTGTTGTCCCTGGGGGAGTCGCTGGGGGCGGATGTTCCCTTTTTTCTGGGTGGGCGGAGCGCGTGGGTCGCCGGGGTCGGGGAGCGTCTGACCCCATTGACCCAGTGCCCGGTGGCGGAGATGGTGCTGGTCTTTCCGGGCGTCTCCCTGGCCACGGGGCGTGTCTTCCAAGCCCTGTCCGGCAGCTTTTCCCGTCAGCGTCCCCCTCTGGTGTTGCCGATGGAGACCGGGGCGTTGGCGCGTTTTTTCGAAAACGACCTGGAGGCCCCGGCCCGGGGGCTGGCCCCGGTCATCGGAGAGGTCTCCCTGGCCCTGCGCAGGGTGGGGGCGCTGGGGAGCGTGATGTCGGGCAGTGGCTCGTCCGTGTTCGGCTTGTTCGCCGACGCCGTGGCCGCCCGCGACGCCTGCGCCCGCCTGCGGGCCGGGCATGGGGAGTGGCGGGTGTTCTCCGGCGGGATTTTCCATCTCCATCCCTTTGCAAAGGAGTGGGACGCCGGAGGGGAATCGGGATAATTTTATTCAGCAACCCTTTTCCAGAGAGGGAAAAGCGGTGTAGAATGGATTCCCAGATTGATCGACTCGCGTGTTTTGTTGTTGGGCCGTCGCCAAGCGGTAAGGCCCCGGATTTTGATTCCGGCATCCCCAGGTTCGAATCCTGGCGGCCCAGCCAAATCAATCAATAACTTGGACAGTTTCCTGTCTGACGGTTCAACCGAACTGATTTGATGGATAAAGTCGCGCCAATTGGATCCGAGCGGTTCCGGTTGTGAATTGCCGTCAATGTCCTTTGTAATGCGCTTCATTATTCGTAATGTAATATTTTTCAGGAACATGACAGCACCGACAAGTCGGCACGATGGACAAATGATGGTTTCGTTAGCGTTCATTGGGCTGGTTTACACCCTCCGCCAGCATCGGTCAGGGGAGTTCAGAACGGTCGGAGTCCGGTGCCCCACCTCCCGGATCGCGCCCGGAAGATTCTTGGTCAACCCGGGTTTCTCCCTTTACCGGATGCCCTCTTTGGGATATAAGGTGACGGCGGTTGCAAGACCGGCATCAGGATAAAGAGGGTGGCGTGGTGTGCTGTTTTTTTCAAGCGGTAGGTTCCTTCCTGGCACGGATGTTGATGTCGGTATCCCCAGGTCACTATTCTGGATCGCTGGTCAACTTCCCCCTCAAACTTGTTTGACACACGACCGTAGCCCCTTGCTCTGGATGGCACCGTTCCAATCATGCCCATTTTGACTCTGTTTTTGCGCCGGATCGGCTGGTTGGCCCTCCTGTTCGCCGTCGTTCAACCCCTGCCCGTGGCTTACGGAAAAATGGCGGACGATTCCAGGCCAGCCGCCAAATACCATACGGCCCAATTCACCCCCCACTTCCTCTATCCGGGGGGTGAGGTGGTCCTGACGGTGGATGGGTTGAACCAACCGGAAGAACGCGTCATGGCCCTCACTTTTGACGATGGCCCGGATGTGCAGGATCTGGAAACGGTCGCCCTGCTGAAAAAAAAGGGCATCCAGGCGACCTTCTTCTATATCGGCAGCAAGGTGAAAGCCTTGCCGGACGTGGTCCAGGCGGTCTTTGGACAACAGCATGAAATCGGCTATCACTCTTTTCGTCATCAACGCCTGAGCGGCTTCTCCCAGACCGGCCTGGAGGAGGATTTTCGTCAGGGCAAGGCCGCGTTGAGCAGTCTGGGCGTGCCCTTGAACCTGTTCCGTCCCCCCTACGGCGCTTTCAACGACAAAGTGGTGCACACCGCCAAGGCCCAGGGAATGGAGACCGTCCTCTGGACCATCGATTCCAGGGACTGGACCGGAGTCAGCCCCGCCGCCATGGCCCGCAACGTGATCCAGCAGTTCCATCCCGGCGCGGTTCTGCTTTTTCACAGCCAGCACCCGGCCACCTTGCAGGCTTTGCCCCTGGTGCTGGCCGCCGCGGAAAGGGAGCAGTACCGTTTCGTTTCCCTGGGGGATTGGCGGCAGACCATCCTGGCGGCCAACTGCCGGATGGCGGGGCGCTCCTGTCCGGCGACTCCGACCTCCGCGGCCGCCGCTCCCACGCCGGCATCGCCACCGGAAAAAGTGACCGCGGCCGCCGCCTCCGTCACACCGGATCCCCCAAAACCGTCTCCGGTCACCCCCCCGAACCACGAGACGACCCCCCCCACCGGGGAGTCCGTGGTCCTGGCCATCGAGTCGTTTTTGCCCCCGATCCGCGAAATCAAGGAGGCTCCCCAGGTTTCCGTCAGGAGCGCTCCGGAAGCGGAGTGGGATCTCCCGGTCGCCAACGTCCGGCCCGGGCCCGGCGAACCGCCTCCGGTAAAGGCCCCGACCCCCACCGCCAAGGTGAGCCAACCGGCGCCTCCCACGCGCAAGCCCTTGCCCGGCAAGAACAGGGAACCGACCCTGGCCGGCCGACCTCAACTCACCACCACCACGGCTCCGATACCGGAGTCCGTCGCTCCCGTCCCGGCGACCGCCACCCAGCTCCAGGAACTTGCCACGGTGCTGCCCGCCACCCCGTCCGCCACCCCGATTCCGGAGTTGGCCACCGTGGATACCCCGACCACCGATCTCGCCCTGGCCGCAGAGGCCCTGGCCCCACTCCTGACACCTCTCCCGGAGTCGCCCCGGCTCGCCAACGTGGAACAGGGTCCGGGGAGCGACGCTCCCACCTTCCCGGAGTCGGCGATGCCGGTTCTGGTGCCCATTCCGGCGGGCGCCGACCTCACGGTCGAAGCGGAAGAGAGCCGGGCAACCGCCGCCAACGAGGCCCCGCTCCCGGTGCTGATCCCCGTCACCATCGTGAATGAAGAACTGGTCGCCACCAGCCTGCCCACCACCGACCTGGCCACCACCCCCCACTGACCCCCTTTTTTTGTCGGAAGTGCGACGTCTTGCCGGGAGATCCGGCAAGGCGTTTTTTTTCCTTGTCATGGGAAATTGAGAATGTGTATCATTTATTGATTCTCCTCTCTCAGGTCGTCATGGATTTCGAACAATGGATATGCCCGGTGTTTCGCCTCTCCTGACCTTGCAGGCCATCGCTTGCGGCTACAAGGGACATCAGGTGGTACGCAACCTCTCATTCGACGTGCTCAAGGGCGAAATGATCAGCCTGCTGGGTTCCAGTGGCTGCGGCAAGACCACGGCCTTGCGGGCCATCGCGGGTTTCACGCCCTTGCAGGCCGGGACCATCACCCTGGGTGGTCAGGTCATCTCCCGCGCCGGGTTCACCCTGCCTCCGGAGAAGCGCCGGGTCGGGATGGTCTTTCAGGATTACGCCCTCTTTCCCCATTTGACCGTGGAGGCCAACGTCGCCTATGGCCTGCAGGGACGCGCCAGGGAAGAGAAGCGGGCCATCACCCGCGACATGTTGCACCTGGTGGGACTGGCCGGTCTGAAGGGACGCTATCCCCATGAACTCTCCGGGGGACAGCAGCAAAGAACCGCCCTGGCGCGGGCATTGGCGCCCCATCCGGAGTTGATCCTGCTGGATGAACCCTTTTCCAACCTGGATGTGGACCTGCGGGAACGTCTCAGCATGGAGGTGCGTCAGATTCTCGAAAGTCAGGGCATGACCGGCATCCTGGTCACCCACGACCAGCACGAGGCCTTCGCCTGGGGGGACAAGGTGGGGGTGTTGCAGGCGGGGGGGTTGTGCCAATGGGGCACCCCTTACGAAATCTATCATCAGCCCAAGGATTGCTTTGTGGCCGGTTTTATCGGTCAAGGCACGTTTTTGTCGGGTGTGTATGTGCCCCCGGACGGCATCATGACCGGGGCCGGCCTGCTTGTTGGTTGTCAGACCTGGGCGGGTCAGGAGGGGGATCGTGTGCAGGTGCTGATCCGGCCCGACGACGTCGTTCCCGACGACGCCTCTCCCATCACCGCGCGGGTGGTGCGCCGCGCCTTCAAGGGGGCGGAAATCCTCTATACCTTGCAACTGGATTCCGGTTGCCAGATTCAATCCCTGTTCCCCTCCCACAGAAACCATCAGGTGGGGGAGTCGTTGCGCATCCGGGTGGCCATGGAGCATCTGGTGGCCTTCCCGGAATCCACACCCTGCACTCTGTCCGGATCCTGAGGATCCGGCCTGTTTTCGACCCTTTAAGAATTGAGGAAGAACGATCATGTTGAAAAGTTTGCTGGTTGGTTTGCTCTCCGTCGCCTTGTTGCTGCCCGCTGCCGGGCGTGCGCAGGCCGGGGACGAGGTGGTGATCTATTCGGCCCGCAAGGAGCATCTCCTGAAACCCCTGCTGGATGCCTATCGGGAGAAAACCGGCGTCGCGACACGCTATCTGACCGATGGCGAAGGTCCCCTGCTGGCCCGTCTCCAGGCCGAAGGGAGCAATACCCCGGCGGACCTGCTGATCACGGTGGACGCGGGCAATCTGTGGCAGGCGGGTCAACAGGGGGTGCTGGCTCCGGTGGATTCCACCATCCTGAAGACCAACATCCCGGAGCGGCTGCGGGACCCGGACAACCGGTGGTTCGGCTTTTCGGTGCGGGCGCGCACCATCGTGCACAGCACCGAGCGGGTGAAACCGGAAGAACTCACCACCTACGAGGATCTGGCGGAACCCAAATGGAAGGGACGCCTCTGTCTGCGCAGTTCGGAGAAGGTCTACAATCAATCCCTGGTGGCCATGATGATCGCCCGGAGCGGGGAAGAGGCCACGGAAAAGGTGGTGCGCGGCTGGGTGGCCAATCTGGCGGTTCCGGTGTTCTCCAACGACACCAAGCTGATGGAAGCCATTGTCGCCGGCAAGTGCGATGTGGGCATTGTCAACACCTATTACTTCGGCACCCTCCGCAAGGAGAAGCCCGCCATTTCCCTGGCCCTGTTCTGGCCCAATCAGAAGGGTTCCGGCACCCACATCAACATTTCCGGAGCGGGGGTCACCAAACACGCCAAACACCCCGCCGCCGCCATCAAACTGCTGGAATGGTTCTCCACCCCGGAGGCCCAGCGTCTGTTCGCGGACCTGAACATGGAATACCCGGCCAACGGCACGGTCAAACCCCACGAGTCGGTCGCGGCCTGGGGGGCGTTCAAGGGTGAGGAACTCAACGTCTCGTTGGCGGGCAAGCATCAGGCGGACGCCGTGCGCCTGATGGACCGGGCCGGCTACAAGTGATCCCGTGCGCCAGGGGGGAGGGGACTCCCCCCGTTTTTTTCCGGTGCTCCTTTCTTTCCTTGGCCGATGAATTGAACCCGTCATGATGAAGACCGCGACACGTTTCAGCTTGCCTTTGGTTGCGCCGGGTTGGGGGTGGGGGGTGGCGGTGTGGATGTTCGCCCTGATCGTGACCCTGCCCCTGCTGGTGATCCTGTCCGCCTGGCTGACCCCGGATTGGAAAGTGTGGCGACATCTGGTGGAGACGGTGCTGGGGGAGTTGCTGGTCAACACCCTGATCCTGATGTGGGGAGTCTCCCTGCTGGTGTTGTTGCTTGGCGTGGGATTGGCCTGGTTGACGGCCATGTGTTCCTTTCCCGGTCAGCGCTTTTTTGACTGGGCGTTGATCCTGCCGATGGCCATTCCCGCGTATGTGCTGGCGTTCACCGTGTTGGGATTCCTGGATTACGGGGGGCCCATCCAGAGTTGGCTGATCGGGCGGTTCGGCGCGCATGGCTACTGGTTCCCGGACACCCGCTCCCCCGCCATGGTGGTGACGGTGCTGTCGTTGACCCTTTATCCCTATGTGTACATGCTGGCCAGGGGGGCCTTTCTCAGCCAGGGACAAAGGATGCTGGAGGCGTCCAGGATGTTGGGTCGTTCGGTGTGGGGATCGTTTTTCCACGCGGCCCTGCCCATGGCGCGTCCGGCCATGGCCGCGGGTTGCGCCCTGGCGGTGATGGAGGCGTTGGCGGATTTCGGGGCGGTGTCGGTGTTTGGTTTCAACACCTTCACCACGGCCATCTACAAGGCGTGGTTCGGGTTGTTCAGCCTGCACGCCGCGACCCAGTTGGCTTCGCTGCTGCTGGTTTTCGTCTGTTGCGCCCTGGTGATCGAACGGCGCATGCGCGGGAGGGCGCGTTATTTCGCCGGGGACGGTCATGGGGGCGGTGTGCGGATTCCCTTGCGGGGTTTCCGTGGGGTGCTGGCCACGCTGTTTGCCGGAAGTGTGTTTGCGTTCGCGTTTGTTTTGCCTATGGGGCAACTGGGTGTGTGGGCCTGGGGCGCGGCCCGTGGCGACATGAACGCCCGCTATTGGGATCTGGTGACCCATACCCTGCTGCTGGGATGCGGCGCGGCCCTGGTGACCACGGTGGGGGCGTTGCTGATGGGCATCGCCCGCAAGCGCCGCCCGGACCGGATCATGCGGGTGGCGGCGCGGGTCGCCACTCTGGGCTACGCCATGCCGGGCTCGGTGTTGGCGGTCGGGGTGATGTTGACCCTGGTGTGGCTGGACAAGGGGCTGGCGGTCCTGTTCCGTGGTGTGTTCGGGGAAGGTTCCGGGAGTTTCGTCAGTGGCAGCATCCTGGCGTTGCTGTTCGCCTATCTGGTGCGTTTTCTGGCGGTGGCCTATGGTCCGGTGGAGAGTGGTCTGGAGCGCATCCGCCCATCCATTCCGGAGGCGGCCCACAGTCTGGGTTCCGGCAATCGGGAGGTGCTGCGCCGGATCTATCTGCCGATGCTGCGTCCCAGTCTGCTCACCGCGTTGCTGCTGGTTCTGGTGGAGGTCATGAAGGAGATGCCCGCCACCCTGCTCCTGCGCCCCTTTGGTTGGGACACCCTGTCGGTGCGCATTTACGAGATGACCTCCGAAGGGGAGTGGGAACGGGCCGCCCTGCCCGCGGTCACCCTGGTGCTGGCCGGCCTGCTCCCGGTGATGCTGTTGGTGCGCAAGACCGCCCGGCATTGAGGGATGGTCGATCGTATCACTTTTCTGGTGGAATCGGGTCGGGTGGTTCCGGAATTCTGACGATTTCCTTGGGACCATTTCTTTTGACGCATCATTCCAAACCAACGCTTCATTCCGGATCCGGTTTGCGCGCCCGGATGGTCTTGACCACATCCAGAAACAGGTTGTCGATCTTCTGGATCTCGAATCCCGCCCGCTCCACATTGGCCACGGTGTCCCGGTTCATCTCCGGGCCGATAGATTTGCAAAGGGGATTGCACATGTCCAGCAGCCAGTTGAACGGCCAATAGTGGCTGCCGGTGTGCTCGAACATCAAAAGCGCTCCCCCCGGTCGCAACACCCGGTGCAGGGAACGCAAACCCCGGATCGGGTCCGGCACCGAACAGAAGGTGCAGGAGGTGAAAACCTGATCAAAATGACCATCCGGAAAGGACAATGCATGAATGTCCATCTGCCGCGCCCGTATGCGGCCTGGATAACGTTCCACCCTGGGTCTGGCCCGCTCCAGCATGCGGGGGCTGATGTCGATGGCCTCGATCTCCCTGTCCGGGGGGAAAAAGGGGATGTCCAACCCGGTCCCCAAGGCGGCGAAAAGAATCCGGCCACCAGGACGCATGCGGGCGAACAATTCCGTCTTGGCCGGTCCCCAGCGCCGTTCCGCCCCATAAGTCAGCAGGTCGTAGAATCGGGCCGTGCCATCCCAACGCCGCCGGGTGCGCAGATCGTCGCTCATGGCTCCTCTCTCCCCTGAATCCAATCGTCCATCCCGCGGGTGACCAGCCAGGCGGCGACCCCGACGCCCCCGCTCCAGAGCCACAACCCCGGCATGTCGCTCCGCAAGCCCGGCACCATGGATGGCAACATGCTGGCCACCATGCTCCCCAGCATCACCGGCACCATCACCTCCAGGGCGCCGAAAAACAACAGGAACAGAGGCAGCGCCACCATCGCCGCCGCCATGCCCACCACCATGCCCACCACCATCTCCACCGGCATGGGCCAGGTGGACGGGAGCAGACCAGCCACCCGGGCGGCCAGCCCCGACAGCAGGGTACAGGCCAGCAGGTCACCCAGAATGAAATACAAACGTTTTTCCATGATCAAGCCTCACCGGCGCGCAAAGGGTCGTGGTCGTCATGATGACGGATCAGGAGGTGCCGATCCAGAGGTCCAGCTGCTCCTGCGAGTCGCAGACCGCCTGCTTGAATCGTCGCACCAGCCGGGTGGTGGTCGGGACGATCCGGAGACGGGACTGCTCCTCGATCTCGTGGGCCAGGGAGACCAGCAGACCCATGCCCAAGTGGGCGGCGCTGCCGGTGAAACGATGGGCCGTCAGGGAGAGGGCCGCATGATCCTGGTCGCGCAGCGCCTGTTCCATGTCCTGGATGGTCTTGCGGCTGGCCGCGGGAAACTGCGCGCAAATGCGCATCACCCGCTGCCGGCCAAGGGATTGAAGCGCCCGTGACAACACCTCCGTGTCCAGCAGCGCGGTGTGTCCGCCTTGATGCGGGACCTGGCCCGTTTGCCGGGAGTCGGCGAAGGTCTCTCCCGCCTGGATGCGCGCCATGGCGTCCCGCAGCCGGGGGAGTTCCATGGGCTTGGTCATGATCCCGTTGGCGCCCGCCTTCAGACAGGCTTGCAACCGTTCCGGGAGCGCGTCCGCGGTGAGCACCAGAATGGGCGTGGCGGACACCTCCGCATCGGGCAGGGCGCGAATGCGCTGAATGATCTCCATCCCGTCGATGTCGGGCAGGCGCAAATCGGTCAGAATCAAATCGAAACGCTCCTGAACCATCCTTTCGAACGCCTCGCGGGCATGTTCCACCGCGACGACCCGGTGTCCGTCGAGGGCCAACAGATCCTCAAGCATCATGCGGCTCAAGGCGTCGTCCTCGATCAACAGGATGTCGGCTTTGGCCACCGCCGCTCTGACAGGATGACGGATGGCCTGTCCCGGCTCGTGGGACAACGCTTCCAACGCCAGGGTGAACCAGAAGAGACTCCCTTCCTGGGGGTGGCTCTCCAGATGGATCTCCCCACCCATCCGTTCCACCAGACGCTTGCTGATCGCCAGGCCGAGTCCGATTCCCCCATGGCCCCGCACCAGGGCGTCATTGCCCTGGCTGAACGGTTCGAACAGGGTGGCGAGCTCCGGGGCGGGAATCCCCAGACCCGTGTCCTCCACAAAGAAGGTGATGCGCTGTCGTCCGTTCTCTTCGCCAGCCAGTTGGGCGCGCAGGGAGATTTCACCGTTTTCGGTGAATTTGTTGGCGTTGGACATCAGGTTCATCAGCACCTGCCGCAAGCGCAGGGAGTCGGCCAGCACCATGCCGATCTGGGGATCGCTGGTGTGTTCGATGCGGTTCCCCTTCTTGCGGGCCTCGTGCTGGAACAAGGCGACCAGGGTTTCCAGCATGTGGCCGATGGAGAGGGGCTCCGCGTAGATCTTGATGTGATTGGCTTCCGCCATGGAGAGGTCCAGGATCTGACTGATGAGCGTCAGCAGATGATGGCCCGCCGACTGGATCTTGTGCAGTTGATCGATCACCTGTTCCTGGGTCATGCTGGCCACCCGCTCCTCCAGGATCTGGCTGAAGCCGATGACGATGTGCAACGGGGTGCGGATTTCATGGCTGATGTTGGCCAGAAAGGTGGTCTTGGCCCGATTGGCGGCCTTGGCCTGCTCTTCCGCCTGTTTCCGGTCCACGATTTCCGCCCGCAGTTGGGCGTTGAGCTGCATCAACTCCTGGAGATGGCTGGCGATTTGCTGTTCGAACGCCGCACCCTGCCGGGAAAAATAATCGATGATCGCCGTCTGGGTGATGACCCCCTGGAAAACCCCTCGGGTCACCACGGGCAGCAGAGACAGACGGTGGGTCTTCATCAGACCGAAAGCCTGTTGGATCTCCTCGTCCTGGTCCACAACCGGTTTCACCCGCAGGCAGTCGATCACCAGGTTGTGCTGTTTCTCGATGATATCGTCGGCCACCAGCAGACCGTGAAACTGACCCTCCTTGACCACCACCAGAAATCCGAATTGCAGCAGGTCCTTTTCCACGCTGTCGATCCCCGCGAAGGCATCGACCGTCGGGCACTCCTGCCAGATCAACGGCTCAATCTTCATCCCCCAACTCCAGGAATCCCTCCAGGCGATCATACATGATCTTGATGTGGAAATTGATCCGGACGATCTCTCCCTGGGAGATGGTGGGAAAAACTTTCGCCTTGAGGATTTCGATGACTTTGGCGACGGGAAAGCGCCTGGTGATCTGCCGGTTGATCAGAATGGCTTCCACGTTTTCATCCTCGATTTCGATCAGGTCGAAACCATCCGGGGTCATCAGTCCCATGCACTTGGTGATGCCAACCATGCCCACCGGACATTTTCTGGCCAGGACCAGGATGTCCTTGAAGGGGGGGAGCTGGACCGTCTCGAAGTCCATGGTGATGCTGTAGTTGAAACCCGAATTTTTGGAATGACGGGATGTCGTGCCGAGTGGATCATGGTTGTGTTGCATCGGTTTCTCCATGTGCTGGGGCAAAATGGCTGCTCTTGACAAACGGGGTCTGGATGAGAAATGAATGAGTGATGAAACAACGTACGCGCCGGTATTTTTTTTCCAGTGTTGTCATGGATGGTTGGTGTTTGAGCGTGCTGGTGTGGGTGGTTGGCGTCGTCCCTGTCGCCCAGGCCATGGAGCCAGACGGTCTGCTGTCCATGCCACTCTTTCGGGAGGCAATCCCGCAGGAGGATCGCTCCGGTCGCAGCGCAAAGCTGGACCACGCCTTCTCGCTGCACGCCCAACGCAAACCCGCTCTCTGGGCGGGGGATCTGCTCGCGCTCCAGGAGTTGCCGATGGTGGCGAAGTTGCGCGCCGCCCAGGAACTCGTCAATCAACGCATTGCCTATCAAAACGATCCGGACAACATCTGGAAGCCACCCTTCGACGCCTACCGGAGTGGTGGGGATTGCGAGGATTATGCCATCGCCAAGTTGCTGCTGTTGCGGGAGAGCGGTTTCCCGGAAAACCGGATGCGCATGATCACGTTGGCCCCGCAGGGACAAAATCGGATCTATCATGTGATACTGGTGGCGCAATGGCAAGATAAAATTTTCATTCTGGACTCCCCGAAGCGCACCCCCGACGGGCAGGTGGTGGTGCTGGACCAGTACCGGGACGCGAACCGGCCCGTGGTGTGGGCGGGTTGGAGCGGGGGGAGCCTGGCCAAAAGCGCCGGGGTGGGTGTCGGGTCAAAGGACGCTTTGCCCCGGGTGGTCCAGGGTGGAGCTTTTGGCCCCTATGGTCCCCTGCGGATGCCCTCCTACCGGGAATTTCCGGTCCGGGAGAAGCTGGTGCGGATTGCCGCCAATCTGCTGGTCATTCGTCCCGGAGAACCGAAACTCACCCCGGAGGAGATCGAGCGCCTGCGCCTGTTGCGCGTCTATTTTCACGACCCCACCCCGGAAAACGCCCAACCCCTCACCCGGTTCGAACTGCAAAAGCTGGAGGAGTTGCGCCAGTTGCGGAAGCGTGGCTGACGGCTTTACGGCTGGCCGGAAAGATCGGCGATTCTTTTTTTGACGATGGCGAGAGCGAGGATGTCACCCAGTCGTTCCAGAACCGGGAGAGACTCCTCCTGGTAAATGCGCAGCGCCTCGTCGAGTTGTCCGCGCGCCTGAAGACTGTCCGCGATTCGGCCCATGGTGATGGCGCGTTCCCGGATGTCGCCGAGTTGCTCGCAGACCGGGATTTCTTCCTCGTATCATTGAGGTGGAACGCGCCGGTGAATCATCTCGCGCAAGGTGGAGCGCGCGTTGTTGTCACCAGGTGAACCGTCCCGGTTATACAGCTTGATCATGGGCAGACGGTAGTTGGTGTCATGACGTTCCAG
This sequence comes from Magnetococcales bacterium, assembly GCA_015228895.1. The sequence continues at coordinate 4,281 of JADGCR010000016.1, read as the reverse complement.
GGCACTGGTTTCAAACATGATGTGAATCGGTGCGCCATAAAGAAAATTGGCGCGAATCTGCTGCAACTGGTGGACATCCTCGATGAAAAAACGTTTATTTTCCTTTGACTTTTTTGCCAAAAAGAGACATGTTGTCCCAACAGGCAAACCTCCCGTCGATACCCGGAAGACAATGAAAATGTCAGGGCAATACACCAGGAAACATGATTTCACTTTGATGCTGGGTGCCATTGGGGTGGTGTTCGGGGACATCGGCACCAGCCCCCTCTATGCCGTGAAGGAGGCCTTGGGCGGGGCGCACGGGGTCACCCCCACCCCGGACCATGTGCTGGGCGTCATCTCCCTGATTCTCTGGACCCTGTTTCTGGTGCTGACGGTCAAGTACCAGTTTTTCATCATGCGCGCCGATCATCAGGGGGAGGGGGGCAATCTGGTGCTGGTGGCCCTGGCCAGGCAGTTCACCCGGGAGAGCGCACGCATGCAGCACGCCATCATGATCGTCGGCATGATCGGGGTGGCGCTCTTTTTCGGGGATGGGGCGATCACTCCGGCGATTTCAGTGCTCTCGGCGGTGGAAGGGCTGGAGGTGGTCACCCCCGCCTTCAAACCCTATGTGATCCCCATCACCCTGTCGGTGCTGTTTCTGCTGTTCTTCTTTCAGAGCAAGGGGACCGCCACCATGGGCCGTCTTTTCGGACCGGTGTGCGTGCTGTGGTTTTTGGCCATCGCCCTGGTGGGCCTCAAGGAGATTCTGCACCAGCCGGCCATACTGGGCGCCTTGAATCCCCTCCACGGACTCCGCTTTCTCTTCGGGGCGGACAACGGCAACACCTTCATGGTGATGGGGTCGGTTTTTCTCGCCGTGACGGGGGCCGAAGCCCTGTATGCGGATATGGGCCATTTTGGCAAGTCGGCGATCAACTGGTCCTGGGGGATCTTCGTCTTCCCCGCCCTGATCCTGAACTACCTGGGACAGGGCGCCCTGATCCTGGGGGATCCGGCCACGGCGGTGAATCCCTTCTATCTGAGCGTGCCGGAATGGGGCCTGCCGCCCATGGTCCTGCTGGCCACCGCCGCCACGATCATCGCCTCCCAGGCCATGATCTCCGGGGCTTTTTCCGCCACCCGGCAGGCCATGCAACTGGGTTTTCTGCCCCGTTTGCGGGTGATCCATACCTCTTCCTCGGAGATCGGACAGATCTATGTGCCGGTCACCAACTGGCTGTTGCTGCTCGCGGTGGTGGCCCTGGTGATCGGCTTCAGGAGTTCCGCCAATCTGGCGGCGGCCTACGGCATCTCCGTCACCGGCACCATGATCGCCGTGACCTCCCTGGCTTTCGGCATCGTGCTGCGCCGGCTCTTCGCCTGGAGCTGGTGGCGGACCATTCCCTTGCTGCTGCTTTTCCTGACGATGGATCTGGTCTTCTTCGGCGCCAATCTCCTCAAGATCCTGGATGGGGGGTGGTTCTCCCTGCTGATGGGAGGGGGGATTTTCTTCTTGATGTCCACCTGGCGCAAGGGACGGAAGCTGGTGCGCGACGCCATGCGCAGGACGGAAATTCCCCTGGAGCCCTTCTTGCGGCGACTCGATCCCGCCACCCTCAACCGGGTCCCCGGCACCGCCATTTTCATGACCCAGAATTTCGCGGTGGCCCCTTCCGCCCTGGTGCAGCTGTTGCAACTCACCATGACCCTGCATCGGCAGGTCATCTTCCTGAGCGTGCAGACCGAGACGCTCCCCTATGTCCCCGAAGGGCAACGGATCGAGGTGATCCCTCTCCTCGACGGCTACCACTGCGTCCGGCTTCGTTTCGGCTTCATGGAGATTGTGGATGTGCCCAAGGCTCTGGCCAGCTGCCGTCTGGCCAACAGGGCCACCCTGCAAAAAGAGGATACCTATTTCTTTCTGGGCAAGGCCGAGTTCGTGGCCGGCGACCATGGGGTGATGGCCCGCTGGCGCTTGAAATTCTTTCTGGAACTGTTTCGCAACGCGGAGAGTCCCACCAGATTCTTCAATCTGCCCCACCAGCGGGTGGTGGATATGGGGACGCATATTCTGTTGGGTGGGTCACTCCCCGGAAACGCGCAGGGGGAGTGACCCGAGACGGCGGGATGAATCAGGCGGCACTGCGCAGGTGGTTGAGAACTTCGTCCAGCATTTTCTTGGCATCGCCGAAGAGCATGCGGTTGTTCTCTTTGTAGAACAATGGATTGTCCACACCGGCGTAACCGGAGGCCATGGAACGCTTCATCACGATGGAGGTGGAGGCTTTCCAGGCTTGCAACACGGGCATGCCCGCGATGGGGCTGTCGGGATCATCCTCGGCGGAGGGGTTGACGATGTCGTTGGCCCCGATCACCATGGCGACGTCGGTGGAGGGGAAATCCTCGTTGATTTCATCCATTTCCATCACGATGTCATAGGGAACCTTGGCTTCCGCCAGCAGCACGTTCATGTGACCGGGCATGCGACCCGCCACCGGGTGGATGGCGAAACGGACGTTGATGTTTTTGCTCCGCAACAGTTTGGTGATTTCATACACCGTATGCTGGGCCTGCGCCACGGCCATGCCATAACCGGGAATGATGATGACGTTCTTGGCTTCGCGCAGCAATTCGGCGGTCTCCAGGGAGTTCACCGCAACCACTTCACCGGCGGGGGCCGCCGCCGTCTTGGACGAGGAACCCCCGGCCGTGCCAAATCCACCGCCGATCACCGCGAAGAATTTCCGGTTCATGGCTTTGCACATGATATAGCTCAGAATGGCGCCCGAAGAGCCCACCAGGGCGCCCACCACGATCAACAGGTCGTTGGACAACATGAAACCGGTGGCCGCAGCCGCCCAGCCGGAGTAGCTGTTCAGCATGGAGACCACCACCGGCATGTCCGCGCCACCGATGGCCATCACCATGTGCACCCCGAAAATCAGGGCGATGATGGTCATGTAGAGCAGGGGTTGCAGCCCCTCGTCGATGTTGTGGGCCTGCAGAAACCACTTGCCCAGCAGCACGGTGACGATCAGCAGACCGAAATTGAACTGATGACGGCCCGGCAGGGTCAGGGGCGCGCCACCGATTTTTCCGGCCAGCTTGCCAAAGGCGACGATGGAACCGGAGAAGGTGACGGCACCGATCAGAATGCCCACATAAATCTCGACTTCATGGATGGTCTTCTCGGTGCCGGTCAGGACGGTGCTGGGATCGAAATAGTTGGCATACCCCACCAGCACGGCGGCCATACCCACCAGGCTGTGCATCAGGGCGACCAGTTCCGGCATTTCGGTCATTTTGACCCGAATGGCGGCGAAGATGCCCACCGAGCCGCCGATGGCCATGGCCGCCAGCACCATGGCCAGGTTGGAGGCCCCGGAAAGACGCGGCCCCATCAGCGTGGCCAGAACCGCCACGGTCATGCCGATGATGCCAAACAGGTTGCCACGGCGCGCGGTCTCGGGATTGCTGAGTCCACCCAGGCTCAGGATGAACAGAATGGTGGCGCCGATATAGGAAACGGTCATCAAACCTTGGTTCATGGGTCACTCTCCCTTAATTTTTCTGAAACATGCGCAGCATGCGCTGTGTAACCCAAAAACCGCCCAGCATGTTGACCGCGGTGAGCACAATGGCCAGCCAGGCCAGGATGGTGACCACCTTGCCGGGTGCGGCGATTTGAATCAGCGCGCCGATCACGATGATGCTGCTGATGGCGTTGGTGACGCTCATGAGAGGGGTGTGCAACGCCGGCGTGACGTTCCAGATCACCATGTAACCCACGAAACAGGCCAGGACGAAAACGGTGAAATGGCCCAAAAAGGCGGGTGGGGCGGAGACCCCCACCAGGGCGAAGAGCGTCGCGGCGATGAGGCCGATCCGCAGCACGCTGGCGTTGTCCGCCGGTTCCCCGGCGGAACCGTGGCCGCCTCCATGCTTGGCCGCGGGGGCCGCCGCGGGTTTGGCGGCGGGTTTCGGGGGGGCCGCGGAGAGCTTGGGAGCCGGAGGAGGCCAGGTGATGGCGCCCTCCTTGATGACCGTGGCGCCACGGATCACCTCATCCTCCATGTTGACATTGATCACCCCATCCTTGGTGCGACACAACTCCTCCATCAGACGCACCAGGTTGGTGGAATAAAGCTGGCTGGATTGGCGCGCCAGACGGCTGGGCAGATCCGCATAGCCGATAATCGTCACCCCATGGCGCACCGCCACCTCATGAGGCACGGTCAGCTCGCAGTTGCCACCCATCTCAGCAGCCAAGTCAACAATCACACTGCCCGGCTTCAT
>JADGCR010000169.1 GCA_015228895.1 Magnetococcales bacterium | reverse complement strand
GGGAGTGGTGGGATCGAGTCATCCCACAAATTCGTCTGCCACACGAGGATGAAGCGGTCAGGAGCGTGGTGGGTGAAAGAATCCGGGAACAGCATGCTCCGGGTCCGGTGTGCAGTGGCCAACGGGACCTACGAGCGGGTTTTTAACCACTATGCCGCGCAGTCACGCCAGCCTCGTTTGAGGCTCGTTGACAAATAGGGAATGCTCCCGGCACGATGTCCACCCGACCCGTCTTCAGCTCTTCGATGCTCTTGGAAAAAGGGACATCCCGCCAATCGACGCGATATCCCAAACGCCTGGCCGCCAGATCCAGGATCTCCTTGAGGGACCCCCCCAGAAACTCCCCCTGGACGATCATGTAAGGGGGTCGATGGCGAATGTGGGCCGTCAGCACCTTCTCCCCGGCCCGGAGCTCCCCGGCGGCCAGCGACCAGAACACCAGCCAGACGAAAACCACTCCGGCGGCTCCAAGGCGTGTCGTCAGGCATGAAAATCGTTTCAAGGTCATTGCCGATCCCAAACACTTAAATATAGATGACAGGGCGACCGAATCCAAAACCATATGCGCCGATTGGATACTCCGCGGTTCAAAAGGTCAAACAAAAAAATCCACCGTTTCTCGACGCCATCCCGGATTCCATTGAAAACGGACCGGCCCGCGGGTAAGATGCCCCTGCAACCCCCTGATATAAAAACAACGTGATATCAAACCGACGGGACCCGGCCATGTCAAGAATAAAAGCCTTCTATCTGTTTCCCCAGGTGGGTCGCATCGGTGAAATCGCGCACCGGATTCCAAAAATCCGCAACCTCTACCCGGAGGACACCCATGACCTGACCCTGCTGCTGGGAGGGCGGGGTTTCGACGACCCGGAGGTGGCCAACGGGGCGGTGCTGGAACTGATGTGCCGGGGGGTGCGGACCCACTTCGTCCAACAGGACGAACAGGCGCAAACCCTGTTCAAACAGGCCAAGGACGAAGACGGGCGCACACTCTGGATTCAACCGGACCCGGCCTTCACCTATCAACATTTTGTGCAGGAATTTCACGCCAAACCCCGCACCTACACCTGCTGTCTGAACGAGGACGATCTGGAGAAGGGCCGACGCTTGCGGGAGAGACTGGGCATTCCCCAGAACGCCAAAATCGTCACCTTTCACATCCGGGAAGCGGGCTATCTGCAACAGATGGAGTACCACAACTACAGAAACGCCAGCATCGAAAACTATTTTTACGCCCTGCTCCATCTGATCAAAAAGGGCTACTGGATCATCCGTTTCGGGGACCGCACCATGCAACCGCTGAAAAACCCTCCGGAACATTGGATCGACGCACCGTTTCACCCGGCCTACGAACCCTTTTTCGAACCCTACTTCATCGCCTCCAGCCGGTTCTATCTGGGCATGCCGTCAGGCCCCAGCATGGTGGCCGAGGCGTTTGGCGTCCCCCAACTGATGACCAACTACACCCTGAACGCCGCCAGTTGCGAGAACGAAGGGGATCTCTTCCTCTACAAGAAATACCACTCCCATCAACTGGGACGCATGCTCACCTACGAAGAGATCGTCACCGGTCCCCTGCTGGATTATCACCGCAAATATCTCTACGAAACGGCGGAGATCACGTTGATGGAAAACACCCCTTCGGAAATTCTGGCCGCCACCTGGGAGATGGAAGCCCGCCTGACCAGGAGTTATCCGTTCATGGCCGAAGCGAATGTGACCCATCAGTGGATCAAGGAGATACAAAAAAAGGCCCACATCCTGCGGCAGAACCTGATTACCGATGAATACTACCCCGCCATCCGTTTTTTCTCAAGCTATCTGCAAAAGGGACGGATCAGCCACGAATTCATCCGCATGAATCCCGGTTTTCTGGGACAACGGTATCCCAAGGTCTCCTGGGGCTTCAACCCCACCACCGAGTCGCTGCCGGGGTTGATGGAAAACTTCTATCTGGAACGGATGCACCAGGGTTGAAGCGGAACAGCCCTGCATCACAAACGGTAGGGAGACTCGGTCCGCAACCGTTGATCCAGGATCGGCAGACCGACGGTGAAATGATAGAGGCTCTGGAAGGTGGCATCCTGCAACCCCAACATCTGATGGAAAAAATCGTCAAAGAAACATCCGATGCCCGTACCCCGCATGCCCGCGACCTCGGCTTCCAGATAGAGGGTCTGGCCCACCATGCCCGCTTCCCAGTAAAGGCGCGGGTAATCCCAGGGGCCGGATGAGCGGTCGGAGGTGAACTCGGCCAGCATGCCCAGAGTGAAGACACCCCGGGCGGCGATCTCCTGCTGGCAGGAGAGCCTTTGCGCCAGATCCTGGAACGATCCCTCCTGCAACAAAAAAAGCGGCAGATGGGCGGGGGCCTCCGGCAACGGACTCCAGACAAACCCGGAGTGCATGGCCTGTTGCAACGGCTGCCGGGCATCGGGATGGCGCAGCAGGAGATACAAACCCGTCGGCAGATCCCGCACCCGATGCACCAGCAAAACCGGATGGATGCGGGGCCGCCAGGGAAGCGCATCCCAGGGGGCGCAACCGGCACGGGGCAACGTGGCGTCCAGCATGCGAAAAAAATGGTGTCTGTCCAGCCAGGCCATGTCATCGTAGCTCTGGCCGCTGCGGCGCTGCCGGATCAAGTCAGCGGCCTTGACGCCGGAGGAGGAGGCCAACAGCTTGGGCCATGGCACTGGACGATCCCGCGGGACCACGACGCGCGCGGGTTGCTCGACCAGGGCGGCGATCTCGTCGATGCCGGGCCACTGATGGGCATGCCGCTCGCTCAGCCGATTGGCCACCCCCTGCCAGGGTCCGGAAGCCACCAGTTCCGCCAGGGCGGCGATGTTCTCCCCCATATCCGCCTCCGGGGTCTCGACGGGCAACGAGATTTGCAGCAGACAGTCCGGATGTTCCCTTTCCCCATTCCGGTCCGACCCGTGATGGTGATGGCCATTGCCAGCGTTGTGCACGCCCAGCAGGCGGGCGATCTCCCCGGTCGCGGGCGCGGTCAGCAGTTGGGCCCGCCATCCCAGGACCGCCGCCGCGTGGCGCACCGCCGCCACCGCGTGTCCCACATCCAGTTGGCAATACCGCCAGGCGCGCAGCCCGTATTTCCAGGCCTCGCGCCAGTGAATGGAGGTCAGGCCCATGAGAATCGTATGCGGGGGAAACAGACCCCGCCAACGCTCCTGGTCGCCGTCTGCGACCGGACAACGCTGTTCCAGCAGGTGATCCCGGCTGACATAATGATAGACCCCGGAGGGAAGATCGCTCATCCGCGGGAGCAGCAGATACCCTTCCGTGGGATGGAGGTTGCCACTGGAGGGGTTGCAGCGCAACGGCCAGCGGGTCTGGCCATGGACCTTCCAGGCGGAGAGGCCCAGGGAGAGTTCCAGCAGCGCCCCGACGCCCACCCGGTTCATGGCCACCATCGGCAGTTTCCCCACCGGCAGGTAGAGATCGGCGAATCGGGTGGTCAGGGAGTCGGCGACCAGGGGCAATTGCCAGTGTGGCGCTCCCTCATAGGTGCGAAACGGTTCCGGCTGGTGGGCCCAGTCCAGATGCCCTGGTCCGGGCGCCAGACGCTGGGGGTGATGCTTGCTCTGTTCGTGGTACGCCAACACCCTTTTCAATGGCTCACCTCACCGCGGCTGGAAGGAGACTCCCGTGCCACCCAGGCCACAATAGCCATGGATGTTTTTGGCCAGATATTGCTGATGATACGCTTCCGCGTAATAAAACGCCGGAGCCGGAAGGATTTCCGTGGTGATGGGGCCATATCCGGCCAGTGTGAGCCGCTGCTGATAGGCCATGCGCGAGGCCTGCGCCAACCGTTCCTGTTCCCGGGCATGGCAATAGATCCCGGAGCGGTATTGGGTGCCCACGTCGTTGCCCTGGCGCATGCCCTGGGTGGGATCGTGATTTTCCCAGAAGTGGACCAGCAGGCTGGCATAATCGAGCCGTTGGGGGTCGAACACGACCCTGACCACCTCGTTGTGACCAGTGCGACCGCTACAGACCTGCTGATAGGTGGGATCGGCCAGTTGGCCCGCGGCAAAACCCACCGCTGTGACATGGACCCCTTCCAACCGCCAGAAAAGCCGCTCCGCTCCCCAGAAACACCCCATGCCAAACAGGGCCATGGCCATATGGGACGGAAAAGGGGGCTGCAAGGGGGTGTGGAGGACAAAATGGTGCATTTTCACGCATCCAGTGCATAAGAGTGCGATTCCGTGTGCTCCCAGGTCCACTGAATTTGCTTGAACGGGGCATCTTTGTCCAGGCAATGTCAATCGTTTCCTGGTCCCACTTGTTTTTGTTTCTGTTGCTTTCCGTTATTGGATCGCCTGTCATTGTTTTTGATAACCTGGTGAGATCTCCCAAGGTTTGATTGAATGAAGGCGCCGCAAAGCCGGTTGCAATCAAATCAAGAGGTTTGACGACGGTTCCATCTATAATAATCTACTTTTTCACCTTCTCCTGTTCTATTGTGCTCTCTGGCCTTTTCTTCCTCCTGTGACAACCAATCACAGCAAGCCTTGTAAGCTGGGCTTTCAAGAGAAGCATTGGAAAACAATATCTTTCCTTGCGTCAACAAACCCCAAATCAGGGTAGTCAGATAACTCTTGCCGCAGTTGTTGGGGCCGACAAACATCATAAAAGGGTGAATGGCGATGTCCGCATTTTTGATAGGACCAAAATTGCGTACACGTAATGTCCAACGCTGATTCATGGTAGGCTGGAGCCTTCTTTCAAGGGAAAGTTGTTTTTTTACTTGATGGTGGCAATATATCACCAACAGAGTTGCTCCGCCACGTCTACCCGGCAATGGAACGCAAAAAAGCCCAACCTTGTGAGTTGGGCTTGATCGTATTTGGTTGCGGGAGAAGGATTTGAACCTCCGACCTTCGGGTTATGAGCCCGACGAGCTACCTGACTGCTCCATCCCGCGACAGAATACATAAACCGGACAAAGGCGGATGTTGCCACCCGCCTTTGTCCTGGTAAAGAAAAAACTTCCTGGCAGTGTCCTACTTTCCCGCATCTTGAGATGAAGTATCATCGGCGCAAAGGAGCTTAACTACCGAGTTCGGAATGGGATCG
>JADGCR010000168.1 GCA_015228895.1 Magnetococcales bacterium | reverse complement strand
ATCGCTCACAAACCTCCACCCACGGACGAAACATGGCCGGTGCCAGAGCCTTATGGCGCGCCACGGGGGTTGCCGAAGCGGATTTTGGCAAGCCGATCATCGCCATCGCCAACTCCTTCACCCAGTTCGTCCCCGGTCACGTCCATCTGAAAGACCTGGGAGAGCTGGTGGCCGCCCAGATCCGGGCAGCGGGAGGCATCGCCAGGGAGTTCAACACCATCGCCATCGACGACGGCATCGCCATGGGTCATGGGGGCATGCTCTACTCCCTTCCCTCCAGGGAGATCATCGCCGACAGCGTGGAGTACATGGTCAACGCCCATGCCGCGGACGCCATGGTCTGCATCTCCAACTGCGACAAGATCACCCCTGGCATGTTCATGGCCGCCATGCGCCTGAACATTCCCGCCATTTTCGTCTCCGGCGGCCCCATGGAGGCGGGCAAGGCGCGTCTGAGTGACGGCACGAGCAAAAAATTCGATCTGGTGGACTCCATGATCGCGGCGGGCAACCCGGAGGTCTCGGACCAGGATCTGGCCACCATCGAGCGCTCCTCCTGCCCCACCTGCGGCTCCTGCGCCGGTCTTTTCACCGCCAACTCCATGAACTGCCTCATGGAGTCCCTGGGCATGGCCTTGCCTGGCAACGGCACCCTGTTGGCCACCCATGCGGATCGCAAGGCTCTGTTCGAGCAGGCCGGTCGCCTGATCGTTTCGCTGTGTCACCGCCATTACGAACAGGACGACACCTCCGTCCTGCCCCGATCCATCGCCAACTTCGCGGCGTTCGAAAACGCCATGTCCCTGGACATCGCCATGGGAGGCTCCTCCAACACGGTCCTGCACCTCCTGGCCGCCGCCCACGAAGGGGAGATTCCCTTCACCATGGACGACATCGACCGCATCTCCCGTCGGGTCCCCTGCCTGTGCAAGGTGGCCCCCTCCACCGAATTGTATCACATGGAGGATGTCCACCGGGCGGGTGGGGTGTTCGCCATTCTGGGCGAACTGAACCGGGCCGGACTGTTGCACACCGGGTGCGCCACCGTCCACGCCCCCACCCTGGGCGCGGCGTTGTCACGGGTGGATGTCCTGAATCCGGGAGTCGATGACGAGATCACCAACCTCTATCTGGCGGCTCCCGGTGGGCGGATCACCACCGAACCCTTCTGCCAGTCGGCCCGCTGGCCCTCCCTGGACCTGGACCGGGAGCGGGGTTGCATCCGTTCCGCCGCGCACGCCTATTCCAAAGATGGGGGGCTGGCGGTGCTGTTCGGCAATCTGGCGGTGGACGGGTGTATCGTCAAAACCGCGGGGGTCGATCCGTCGGTCTGGCGTTTTTCCGGCCCGGCGCGCATCTTCCACAGCCAGGAGACCGCCTGCGAGGCCATTCTGGGCGACCGGATCCGGCCCGGAGACGTGGTGCTGATCCGCTACGAGGGACCCAAGGGGGGACCGGGCATGCAGGAAATGCTCTATCCCACCAGTTTCCTGAAATCCAAAGGACTGGGCAAAGTGTGCGCCCTGATCACCGATGGCCGGTTTTCCGGTGGCACCTCCGGATTGTCCATTGGCCACGTCTCCCCGGAAGCCGCCGAAGGAGGGGTGATCGCCCTGGTGGAGGAGGGAGATCGCATCACCATCGACATTCCCAACCGCACCATCCATCTGGAGGTTCCGGACGCCACCCTGGAAGAGAGACGGCGGGCCATCCGCCAATGCGCGCCCATCGGACGGGAGCGTCCGGTGTCCACCGCCCTGCGCGCCTACGCCGCGTTGACCACCTCCGCCGCCAGGGGGGCGGTACGGGATTTGAGTCGCTTGATTCCCACGCCTCCCGCCGGATGAAGGCGTGCTTTTAACACAATCATGATCGAACCTTCATCACCCCATGATCCTGCGCGTCTACCCTGGAATCCATCGTTTCAATGGCACTCGCAACCAGTGGGGAAAAGGGATGAAAGGAAAATCGGTGTTGTTGGCGGCCCTCTCGGGCTTGCTGCTGGTGGGCCAGTCGGCGTCGGCGGAGACCCTGATCAAGAATCGCGGCTCGGATACCATGATGCAGTTGGCGCAGGCCTGGGCGGACGCCTTTCACAAGGCGCGGCCGGAGGTCACCCTGGATGTGCGCAGTTGCGGCTCGGTCACCGGCATCGTTGGACTGATCAACGGGACGGCGGACATCGCCAATACCAGTCGTCTGATGAACAAAAAAGAGTTGGAGGAGGCGAAAAGCCATGGGGTCAATCCGAAAGAGCATCTGGTGGGCTACGATGCCCTGGCCATTTTCGTCCACAAGAGCAATCCGGTGGAATTCCTCTCCATCAAAAGTCTGGCGGACATCTACGGAGAAGGGGGCTTCATCGACTCCTGGAGCAAGGTCGGGGTGACGGTGCCCGGCTGCCGGGAAAACAAGATCCATCTGATCGGACGTTCCCTCACCTCCGGGACCAACGCCTATTTCCACGATGCGATCCTGGGCGGCAAACTCCATTTCCGGCACGATGAAAACAGCATCGATCTGACCGAATCCGACGAGATTCTCGCCCTGGTGGCCAAGGAGCCCTGCGCCATCGGCTACATTGGCATGGGCTATGGCACGCCCGAGGTCAAAAAACTGAAAATCTCCCAGGGGGCTGGCTCCTCCGTGGTCGAGGCCAATATCGCCAACGCCATCAATCAACGATATCCCCTGGCCAGACCCCTGTTCATGTACACCGATGGGGAGCCGACCGGGGCGATCAAGGCGTATCTGGAGTGGGTGCAAAGCGACGCGGGGCAATGTCTGCTGCTCAAGACCGGCTACGCCCCCATCCGTCACGTTGAATGCAAGGAAGCGGGCTCCTGACCTCCTGACTCATGATGTTGTCCGACCCGACCGCCGCAACAGATGGTCCAGATTGTCCCGGGCGTCGGAAAAATCGGGCTGGATGCGCAACGCCTCCCGGTAGGCCGCTTCCGCCTCCGGATACCGTTCCTGTTCCGTCAGCAGATTACCCAGATTGTTGCAGGCTTCGGCGCGATCGGGCTGCAGACGCAACGCCTGCCGGAAAGAGGACTCGGCCTCCGGATAGCGTTTTCGCACCAGCAGCAGCACCCCCAGATTGTTGTGGGCGACGGCGCAGCCGGGATCCCGTTCCAGCAGCCGGGTCAACCGGGCCATGGCCTCCTCGTGGCGTCCCAGGCGTCCCAGAACCAGGGCGCTGTTCACCACCGGTTCCACGGCGGCGGGCGCCAGGGCGGCGGCCTGTTCGAAGTGGATCAGGGCCTGCTCGTCATGGTGCATGGCCTGAAGGGTCACCCCAAGATTGACCAGAACTTCATGATCGTCCGGGGCGAGGGTCGCCGCTTTCCGGTAGGCCAGCGCCGCCTCCTCCAGACGCCCCTGAAGACGATAGACATTGCCCAGATTGTAATGGGCCGGCATGAACTCCCCATCGACTGCCAGAGCCGCCTGATAAAGGGTGATCGCCATGGGCCACTCCCCGCGCTGCATGGCCTGGTTGCCTTGATTCTTCAAAGAGACCGCCGTATCCATTGTCAATCATCTCCGCCGATCGGGGAGTCCCCGGTAAAAGAGCGCCAATTCCTGTTTCCAAAGCCGCCGGTTTGCGTTATTCTGCCAGGGCAGACGGCATCACCCCTTCAACACGATTATCCAACGGTCCAAAACGCCATGGCCTTTGCAATCACGCTACACTTTCTGGCTGCTGTGGTTTGGGTGGGCGGGATGTTTTTCGCGTTGCTCATCCTGCGCCCCGCCTCCCTGGATCTGGACCTCCCCACCCGTGTCGGCTTGTGGGCCAGAGTCTTGCGCCGCTTCGTTCCGGTTGTCTGGGGGGCGGTCCTGTTGTTGCCTGCCACCGGCTACTGGATGATCGGCCACGCTCTGGGGGGCCTTGCCGGGGCGGGTCATCACGTCCTGATCATGCAGATTCTGGGATGGACGATGATCCTGTTGTTCCTGCTGCTCTTTTGGCGCGGCTTTCTCCCCATGCGCCGCATGGCGCGCGAACTTCTGATCCCGGAAGCCGGACTGTACATCGAACGGATCCGCGCCATCATCCAGATCAACCTCGTCCTGGGGATCATCGTCATCTGCGTGGCGACGGCTGGCCGGTTTTGAGTGACGCGGGGATCCACGGCGCTTTCACCATCCGATCCTGCGCAAAAGCATGCGCAGCAGCGCCCGCACCCCCGTCACCAGGGCGTTCCTGCCCAACGGTGTGAGGGAGACGCGGATGTTGCGTCTTCTCATGACATAATAGGCCAGGGCGCCCGCCACGGCCAGAAGGATCAGGAGTCTCATCGTCATTGCGGTCTGTTGTCCGGTTGAAGTGATGGTCGCTGGGGTCGGGTATTGTCGATCACGATCAGTTTACCCTGTTTCCACTGGCCCTGGTATCCCCGGCCGGAGGGTAGCGACATGGCGCCGTCGCCGTGCATCCTGCCGTCGCGCCAACCGCCGGTGTAACGACTGCCATCGGCAAACAGAAAGGTCCCCTCCCCGTTGCGACAATTTCCCTGCAAACACCCCCTGGCCCGGGGGGGCGGTTCCGGCGCGACCGGTCTGCTCTCCGGTGGATGGGGGACGGGGGAGGTCTCCACCACCACCGGTTCGGCCCTGCCCTCCTCGGCTGGAACGGATTTCCGGTTCGGAGAGTCCGGGCGTTGGACCGGAGTGGCCTCCCTGACTTGCGGGGGTGACGGGGGTGGAGGGGGTTCCAGCCTCCTCCCCGGTGGTGGTGCCGGTTGTTGGGATTCCATGAGTTGCGCCGGTTGCGGAACCTCCCGCCTGGACAACTGATGAGATAAAAGAGCGCCGAAACCGATGATCGGGACCACCAGGGCCAAGGCCACCATCCGCCAATGTTTCTGTCTCTGCATCTGCCGTTGCAGTTGCTGCAAGGCTGGCTCTGCGGACAGATCGATCTCCTCGGAGTAGACGATCAGATCCAGCATCTCCTTGCGCTGGGCGAAATCGAACGCTTCCGGGTTCTTCGCCAACAGGCCGAACTCCACCAGGACATCATAGAAATCGTGAATGGTCAGGGCGAATCCGCAGGCCTGTTTCAGGGTGAGACGTTTCTCTATGGCGGTCATGAATTCCGTGAGATGCTCCTCCTGG
>JADGCR010000167.1 GCA_015228895.1 Magnetococcales bacterium | reverse complement strand
GGGGAGCACCTTTTCCGTCATCCTCCCCTTCGCTCTCCAGGGTGCCATGCCCCGCGCGCCTTCCACCCCGGCGGTCGCGGCGGTCGGGCAGGGCCGGTCCCTCCGGATCCTGCTGGTGGAAGACAACCTGGACAATCAATTATTGGCCGAACGCATCTTGACAAACGCCGGACACTCTGTCACTACGGCAGGTGACGGCAATGAGGCGTTGAAGCGATTGGGCGATGGATTCGATCTGGTCATCATGGATATCCAGATGCCCCGCCTGAACGGTATCGAAACCACCCGACGGATTCGGGCCGGCAAGGAGCGCGTGGATCCGGATCTGCCCATCGTCGGGGTGACGGCCCATAACCGGGAGGTGCTCCGCAAACATTGTCTGGAGGCGGGCATGGACGACTTCTTTTCCAAACCCTACCGCGCCGGCGACCTGTTGTCCATGGCGGGACAGGTGGACGCCATGCGAGCGGCTCGTGTCGCGCAGCGTCATGCCCTGGCCAAAGCCCTTAAGCCCATTAACGGAAGCGAAAATAACGCATCATGAAAGAAATCAGAAAAACCGTGGCCTTTCAAGGGGAGCGGGGCGCTTACAGCCAGCAGGCCTGCCGGGAGTCCCTGCCGGGCTGCCATACCATTCCCTGTCGCACCTTCGAGGAGGTGTTCCAGGCGGTGGACGAACTGGAGGCGGATGTGGGCATGATCCCGGTGGAAAACAGCATCGCCGGGGTGGTGAGCGACAGCTACGATTTGTTGGCGGTCTACAATCTGCATATCCTGGGGGAGTATTATCTGCGGGTGCGCCACTGTCTGCTGGGTCTGCCCGGCGCCACCCTGGATGGTCTGCAGGCGGTCTACTCCCACCCTCAGGCTCTGGCCCAGTGCCGCACCTTCATTCGCAAGCACGGCTGGTCCTGGCACGCGGTCTACGATACCGCCGGGGCCGCCAGCGACGTGGCCCGGCGGGGCGATCCCATGGAAGCCGCCATCGCCGCCGAATTGTGCGCCGAACTGTACGACCTGAACATCCTGGCGCGGGATGTCCAGGACAGTCACCTCAACACCACCCGCTTTCTGCTCATCGTCAAGGAACGGATCTCCCCGCCGAAGGATGTGCCCTGCAAAACCAGTCTGGTCTTCGAGGTGCGCAACATCCCGGCGGCGTTGTACAAATGTCTGGGGGGCTTTGCCACCAACGGGGTCAATCTCACCCGGCTGGAGTCCCGTCCCGTCCCCGGCACACCCTGGTCGTACCACTTCTATCTGGACTTTCAGGGCCGACCCTCGGAAAAACCCTGCAAACTGGCCCTGGAGGAGTTGGAATTTTTCACCAGCAGCCTGAAAATCCTGGGCAGCTACCCTGAAGCCACCAACGGGCATTCCAAGTCATGATCGTTTTTCCCCAGATCGATCCGGTTCTGTTGCAGATCGGACCTGTTGCCATACGCTGGTACGGGCTGATGTACACCCTCACCTTTGTCCTGGGTTGGCCTCTGCTGAAGCTCCTGGCCAGACGCCAGGCCATGAACCTCTCCCCGGAGGGGGTGGCGGACCTGATGATGTTCACCCTGCTGGGGGTGATCCTGGGGGGACGGATGGGGTATATCCTCTTTTACCACTTCGACTATTATTTCTCCAATCCGTTGGCCATGTTCCGGGTCTGGGAAGGAGGGATGTCCTTTCACGGCGGGTTGCTGGGGGTGCTGCTGGCGGGCTATCTCTTCGGCAGGAGACAGGGAATACCTTTTCTGGCCCTGGGGGATCTGCTGGCCACCGTCACCCCGGTGGGACTGTTTCTGGGGCGCATCGGCAATTTCATCAACGGGGAGTTGTGGGGGCGTCCCACCGAGTTGCCCTGGGGCGTGGTTTTTCCAGGCGCGGGGCCGCTCCCCCGTCATCCCAGCCAACTCTATGAGGCGGCCCTGGAGGGATTCTTCCTGTTTGTCCTGTTGTGGTGGCTGGGACGGGTGCCCAGAGGATCCGGGTTTCTGGGCGGGGTGTTTCTGACGGGTTACGCCATCTGCCGTCTGCTGGTGGAGTTGGTGCGGGAGCCGGACGCCCATCTGGGGATTCTCTCCCTGGGACTCACCATGGGCCAGTGGCTGAGTCTGCCCATGCTCGTTCTGGGGTTGGGCCTGATCCTCTTCTCCCGTCCCCGGAAACCTTGAGCGACCCGACGCACCCCCTGTTCCACGAGGCCGCTTCCCTGCCGGAGAGTCCAGGTGTCTACCGTTTCCTGAATGACGGGGGCGCGGTCTTGTATGTGGGCAAGGCCAAATCCCTGAAAAAACGGGTGCTCTCCTATTTTCACGGGACGGTCTCCCCCAGAACCCGCGCCATGTTGGCCAAAGCCGGGGAACTGCTCATCGTCATCACCCCCACCGAGCAGGACGCGCTGATCCTGGAAGCCAATCTCATTCGCCAGCTTCAGCCTCCCTACAACGTCCTGCTCAAGGACGACAAGTCCCACCCCTGGTTGCATCTCTCCCTGGACCACCCCTATCCCCGTTTGACCCTCTATCGCGGGCCGCGTCAGGGAGGGGGGCGCTATTTCGGCCCCTATCCCAGTGTGCACGCCGTGCGCACCACCCTGAAATGGATGCAGTCCATCTTTCCCTTGCGTCAGTGCGAGGAGCGGCAGTTCTCCAGTCGGCAGCGTCCCTGTCTGCAATATCAGATCAAGCGCTGCCTGGCCCCCTGCATGGGGTCGATCGATCGGGAGACCTACGCCGCCCGGGTGCGGGAGGCGATGCTGTTCCTGGAAGGGCGCGACCGCCAGTTGACGGACAAACTCTCCCAGGCCATGTGGGAGGCGGCCAATCAGCGTCGGTTCGAGGAGGCGGCCCGTCTGCGGGATCGCATCAAGGCGATCACTTATGTGCAGACCCAACGGCGGCTGAACCTGGCGGAAACCGTCGATCTGGATATCGTCTGCGCCACCACCAGCGATGGCCCCACCGCCATTCAGCTCTTTTTTGTGCGCAACGGGGTCAATCTGGGCAATCAGGCCCACTTTCCAGAAAACACCGAGGATCTGGACCCCGCCTTGACCCTGGAAGCCTTTCTGTCCCAGTTTTACGCGCCGGGGGAGGACGCTCCGCTCCCACCGCCGGAGATTCTGGTCAATCTCCCCCTTCCGGAAGGGGCGTGGCTGGAGGAAGGGTTGAGTCGTCTTCGGGGAGGGGCGGTGCGGTTGCGTCTCCCGGTGCGCGGGGAGAAGAAACGGTTGGTGGAACTGGCCGTCGCCAACGCCGAGGCCGCCAAACTGCGCCGCATGAGCGGCAAGCGGGCCAACCGGCGCCTGTTGCAGGAACTGGCGGAACTGCTGGATCTGCCCCACCCCCCGGAACGGATCGAAGCCTATGATGTCTCGCATTTCCAGGACGCCTTCCCGGTGGCCTCCCTGGCGGTTTTCGGGGTCGAGGGGATGCTGAAACGGGATTACCGGCGTTTTTCCATCAAGAATCCCGCCGCGGTGGACGATACATCCCGTATGGCGGAAGTGCTGGCCCGCCGTTTCAAAAGCGGGGAGCGACCCCCGCAGGAGGAGGAGACCGGCGGCAAAGAGTCACCCTGGCCGGATCTGGTGCTGCTCGATGGGGGCAAGGGACAGTTGCACGCGGTGCTGGCCGTGGCCTGCGAACGGGGGATCACCGGTGTGACCTTCTGCGCCATGGCCAAGGGGCCGGACCGGGACGCGGGCAAGGAAACCCTTTTCTTGCCGGGACGCCCGGAACCGATTATACTGCCTGAACGATCCCCGGCGCTGTTTCTGTTGCAGAACATCCGGGACGAGGCGCATCGGTTCGCAGTGGCGTTTCACCGGAGCAAACGGGAGCAAGGCGCGGTCCGTTCGCTGCTGGATCGCATTCCGGGCGTTGGTCCCACAAGAAAACGAGAACTTTTGCGTCGGTTCGGTTCCGTGCGGGCCATCCGGGAAGCACAAGTTGATGATTTGGCATCCACGCCCGGTATCTCTGCGACATTGGCCGTTTCCATCGTCCAGTTTTTGCAGGAGAGCCGGGAAACCGTCTGAGACGAGTTGACCATGTCCTGGAACCTTCCCAATCTGCTGACTGCGACACGCATCGCCCTGATTCCTTTTTTTATCGGTTTTTCCTATCTGCCGGACCGATGGGGTCTGCTTTTGTCCGCGTCGCTGTTCAGTCTGGCCGCCCTGACGGACTGGGCCGACGGCTATTACGCCCGCCGCAAGGGGATGTTGACCGATTTCGGACGTTTCTTCGATCCGGTGGCGGACAAGCTTCTGGTGATCTCGGCTTTCGTGTTGCTGCTGGCCCAGGGTCGGGCGCCTCTCCTTTTGATCCTGATCCTCCTGGCGCGGGAGATCACCATCATGGCCCTCAGGGAACGGATGGCCGGATTGGGGGTCTCCATCCGGGTGTCGGTGCTGGCCAAATGGAAGACCGGCTTCCAGATGACCGCCATCATCATGCTGTTGGTGCAGGATGGGCTCTTCGGAGTGCCGTTCCACTGGCCGGGGCTGTTCTTTCTGGTGCTGGCCGCGATTCTCTCCTTGTGGTCCGGATACAGCTATCTGGTTGCGGCATGGCCACAACTGCAACCGAAGATTTGAGTTCCCCGGCTGACGGTCCGGACTGGAAAGGGCTGGGCTGGTCTCTCAAGCAGCAGGGCAGGATGGCCGAGGCGCTCTCCTGCCTGCAAAAAGCGGCCTCCTGTGCGCCGGAGGACGACGAAGCCCATTGTCTGCTGGGCCTGGTCCATCTGGAACTGGGCCAACTGCCACAAGCCGAAACCTGCTTGCGTCACGCCCTGAGTCTCAACCCGGGGGGGGCCAATCTGCATTGTGACCTGGGCACCCTGCTGGCCCTCCAGCGGCGCTATCCGGAGGCGGAAGAGGCCTATCTCCAGGCTTTGCATCTCGCGCCCGACCATGGCGAGGCTCTGGGCAATTTAAGCCGGATTCTCCTCGATCAACGCCGCTATCAGGCGCTGTTGCGTCTGCTGCCGGAGAGTGTCGAGACCTTCGTTCATGTCGGCAATCTATATAAACAACAAAAAGAGTTGGATCTGGCGGAGGCTACATACCGTCAGGCCCTGCTCCTGCAACCGGACCATGCGGGGGTGTACAACAATCTGGGGGCGTTGTTCAG
>JADGCR010000166.1 GCA_015228895.1 Magnetococcales bacterium | reverse complement strand
TATAGCCGCTGGAACCATGGATCAACTGGTCGCGCAGCTCGATCAGGCCGCCCAGCTGCCCGCCTTGAATCGTATCCAGGGTCATGGGCCGATCACCGATCAGGATCCCCTGATACCCCGTTGCAGTGACCGTGGCGCTCCGGGACAGGGTGGCGGAAAATACCGAGTCGGCAAGAAGTTCCTGCTCCCGGGAAGACATGATCTGCACTTCCCCGTTCTTCAGATCCACCACGCGCACATCGATGACCTCGCTCAGCTCATTGATCATCTTGCGGCGCTGATCCTGGAGATCCAGGGCCGGATTGGAGTTGAAGTTGCGCACGATGGTGTTGGTGATCTCCTGGATCGCCTTCAGACGGGTGTTGATGTCCGCCAGGGTCACGTCGATCTCCCGATCCACCGGCAGGGCCACCTCGTCCAGGGAGGTCTGCATGCCGTTGAGCTGCCGGGCGATATCCTCGGCCTTGGCCACCACCTGATAGCGGGCCACGGCGTTGGAGGGATTGGCGCTCAGGGTGTCGGAGGCGTCGTAGAAGGCTTCCAGACGCTTGGAGAGCCCGTCGCCATCCATATCGTTGAAGACGTTCTCCACCAACTGCATGTATTTATCGATGGTCTCCATGCGCCCCAGCTCCCCGGCGCCCAGTTGCAGACGCCGATCCACCAGCTGGTCCAGTTGCTGACGCACATTGACGATCTTCACCCCGGTACCGCCGGTGGCATGCATATGGCTCGGCAGGGCGGCCAGGTCCACCGACTGGCGGGAGTAGCCCGGGGTGTTGACGTTGGAGATGTTGTGCGAAATCGTCTGCAACGTACCCTGGGAGGCGAAGAGGCCCTGCTTGGAGATATCCAACACGCTACCGAGTGACATGGTCCCAAAAACTCCATTCCAACGAGTGACGGTGAACCCGAACTTGCGGTTGAAATGTAATGTGCAGAAGCCATGCCAATTTTATGGAAGAACGAGCCGATCCGGACCGATTGTTGGTCAATATATTGAAATATCTAAAAAATACAATCATGCTTCCGTCAACCCCCATTCACGAAAGCTACACTGGCATCCAACTTTCCTTACCGACATGCGATAAGAGAGAGCGGCAATTGTTTCCCATGGGTGGTCTGCCCTGGCAAAACATGCTACCGTAAGCAGACTGGCAGAGGGTCAGGATTGCCCAGCCTGTTTTACCGTGGGGCTCTCTGCGAGCGTTCCACGCGTGGGTGGCGAGGGGATCCCCCCATCATGAAAGTTTCGTCCAGGGAAAAAATGCCATGCCGATCAACTTCTCCCCTCCCGTCAACATCGCCGTGCGCACGGCGCGCAAGGCGGGCATCCTGGCGCGCTCCCAGTTCGACCGCCGCCATGAACTGCAAGTGCGCGCCAAGGGGAGAAACGATCCGGTCACCAGCGCCGACCTCGCGGTGGAAGAGGAGATCCTGCGCGAGTTGAAGCGCGCCTATCCCCAGTACGGGGTGCTGGCGGAAGAACAGGGGGCGACCGGCAAACGGGACCGGCCCTGCTGGATCGTCGATCCCATCGACGGCACCCTCAACTTTCTGCACGGCGTGCCCCATTTCGCCATCTCCATCGCCCTGGCGGAAGGAAACACCCTGCTGGGCGGAGTGGTCTACGATCCCATGCGCGACGAACTGTTCGTCGCCGAACGGGGACGCGGGGCCTATCTGAACGACCGACGCGTGCGCGTCACCCAGCCCACGGGTCTGACCGGCGCCCTGATCGCCACCGGCTTTCCCTGCCGCCGTCCCCAGTGGTTCGAACGCTATCAGAAGGCATTCGCCGGCTTCTACGAGCAGGTCGGGGATCAGCGCCGCCAGGGAGCGGCATCTCTGGATCTGGCCTATGTGGCCGCGGGACGCTACGACGGCTTCTGGGAGATCGGCCTCTCCCCCTGGGACATCGCCGCCGGGGCCCTGCTGGTGCTGGAGGCCGGCGGACTGGTGAGCGATTTTTCCGGAGCCGGGGATTATCTGCAAAACGGCCATGTGGTGGCGGCCCACAACAACCTGCACGGCCCGATGCGGGCCATTCTGAACCAGGCCGGACTGGAATGAGGGATCCGGTCCAGGCCGTCTTCGACCTCTACCAGCGCGGGGAGAAAGCGACCGCCCTGGCCAGGGCGGAACGGCTGCTGGCAACCCGCAAAACCGATATCCGCCTCTTGCATCTGACCGCGATCGCCCATCTGGAACAAGGCGCGCACGCGCAGGCGGAACAGCGTCTCGGGCAACTGCTGAAACTCAACCCGGACGATGCCATCGCCCTGGTCACCCTGGGCAACCTCTGCCAGGCCCGGGCAGCCTTCGACCAGGCCGAGGCGCACTATCGCCGGGCCGCGCAACTGCGGCCCGATCTGGCCAACATCCACAACAATCTGGGCATTCTCTTAAAAAAGCAAAAACGGCTTGCGGAGGCGGAAGCCGCTTTCCGCCAGGCGCTCCAGGCCGATCCCGACTGCGTGGAGTCCCTGCTGGGACTGGGCAACCTCCTGGTGGAAGCCCAACGCCACGCGGAGGCCGAACCCCTGTTGCGCCAGGTACTGACCCTTCAGCCCGACGAGATCAGAGCGCTCAACAACCTGGCCAACCTGCTCGCCGACCGGAAACAATACCAGGAGGCGGAAATCCGCTTCCGGCAGGTGCTGGCCCTGCGGCCCGAACAGGCCGACGCCCGCTGCAACCTGGGGCAGCTCCTGCTGGCCCAGGGCCGCTTCGCGGAGGGGTGGCGCTGGTACGAAACCCGTTACCATCCGGAACGCCTCGAACCGGTGGTCATCGACTCCGCACCCGGCCTCCCCTGGTGGCAGGGGGGGGATCCGGCCGGCAAGACCCTGCTGATCCTGCCGGAGCAGGGGGTGGGCGACGCCATTCTCCATGCGAGCATGCTGCCCGATCTGCTGGCCAGGGGCGCCAGGGTCATCCTGGAATGCGATGAACGGCTGGTGCCCCTGTTCGCGCGCTCCTTCCCCGGCTGCCGCTGCATCGGCACGGGCCGGGAAAAGGAACGACGCGCGGCGGAAGCGGAATGCGATTTCGTCACCCCGCTGGGCAGCCTGGGACAATGGCTGCGCAGCGACGGGGCCGCTTTCCCGCAGCGCAACGCCTTTCTGGCAGCCGACCGGGAAAGGAGCGCCCTCCTGCGGCAGCGCTATCTCCCGGAGGGGCGCGGCCTGCTCACCGGCATCGCCTGGCACAGCGCCAATCCGACGTTGGGCAAAAAGAAATCCATGGCGCTTGCCGAATTGCACCCCCTGCTCTCCCTGCCCGGCATCACCTTCGTCGATCTGCAATACGGCGACACCGGCGCGGAACGGGCGGCCTTCACGGCGGCTACCGGCATCGGGATCCTGCATGACGACACCATCGACCAGATGGCGGATCTGGACGGTTTCGCCGCCCAGGTCGCGGCCATGGATGCCGTGGTCACCATCTCCAACACCACGGCCCACATGGCCGGGGCATTGGGGGTCCCCACCCTGCTGATGCTCTGGCCGGGTTCGCTCTGGTATTGGATGGTCAAGCGGGACGACTCCCCCTGGTACCCTTCCATGCGCCTTTTCCGGGCCGAAGAGGGCGCACCGATGGAACTGGACCCGCTCATCCGTTTTCTCTTGGGGCGTGTGCGCTGATGCCAAGGGCATCCGCGCACGCGCACGGCTTGTCACAAAGGAGCCCGTCGCGGAAAGATGGCATTTTAGCGACAGGCTCTAAGGAGAGAGGATAAAACATGCGCATCCTGCTCGTAGTCTACGACAACAGCTCCTACAGCAACTTCTTTCCGCTCAATATCGGCTACATCGCCGCCGTTTTGGTGCAGGCCGGCCATCAGGTGGAAATCTTCAACCAGGATACCGAACACCATCCCGATGCCCTTCTCACCGCCCATCTGGATGCCCATCCCTACGATGTGCTGGGCATCGGCGTCATCGGCGGCTACTATCAATACAAAAAGCTCCTCACCCTGGCCCAGGCGGTCAACGCCTCCCGCAACCGCCCCTTCTTCGTGCTGGGCGGCCATGGCCCCACCCCGGATCCGGGCCACTTCCTGCAAAAAACCCGGGCCGACGCCGTGGTGATGGGCGAAGGGGAGATCACCGTGGTGGAACTGGTGCGCGCCCTGGAGGAAAAAACGCCATTATCACAAGTCAAAGGCATCGCCTTTGTGGAAAACGACCGCCTCACCATCACGCCGGGCCGTGCGTTGATCGAAAACCTGGACGAGATCCCCCTGCCCGCCTACCACCTCTTCCCCATGCGGATCTACCGGCTGGTCAAGGGCCCCAATAGCCGGGATACCGACTTCACCATCCCGGTGCTCTCGTCACGGGGCTGCAATTTCACCTGCTCGTTCTGCTACCGGATGGACAAGGGGTACCGGCTGCGCGCGGTGGATGCGGTTCTGGAGGAGATCCGCCACCTGCAACGGGATTACGGAATCAGCTATGTCTTCTTTCAGGATGAGCTGTTGATGTCGTCCATGAAGCGGACCACCGAACTGTGCGAGGCGATCCTGCGCCAGGGTCTGCAATTCCGCTGGTGCGCCAACGGTCGCCTCAACTTCGCCCGACCGGAGCTGCTCGCCCTGATGAAGCGGGCCGGTTGCGTCTTCATCAACTACGGCATCGAGGCCATGGACGACCAGGTGCTCAAGCGCATGAACAAGGCCCTGACCACCCGGCAGATCGTGCGCGGCATCGAGGCCACCCTGGCCTCGGGCATCAGTCCGGGCTTCAACATCATCTTCGGCAATCCGGGGGACAGCCGGGAGAGTTTGCAAAAGGGTGTGGAGTTCCTGCTGCGCTACGACGACCACGCCCAATGCCGAACCATCCGACCGGTCACCCCCTACCCCGGCTCACCCCTCTATTACGAGGCCATCCAACGCGGATTGCTCAAGGATTGCGCCGATTTCTACGAAAACAAACACACCAACTCCGATCTGCTCTCGGTCAACATGACCGACTTGAGCGACGCAGAGTTCTACGACGGCCTGTACGAAGCCAATCTGCAACTGCTGGAAGCCTACAACCGGCATGTGCATGCCAGCTCCCTGCGACAGTTGGATCTTTTGTACAAACAGAAGGACAGCAGCTTCCGGGGGTTCAGGCGGATCTGATCCCCATGCGCAGGCATC
>JADGCR010000165.1 GCA_015228895.1 Magnetococcales bacterium | reverse complement strand
GCTGCTCCTGCCGGAACAGGGGTTTGGCGATCAACTCCAGTTCTGCCGCTATGTCCCGCGGTTGAAATCCCTGGGGGTCGGACGGCTCACCATGGTCTGCGCCGCCCCCCTCGCGCCCCTGTTCCGGCTGCTGCCGGGGGTGGACCGGGTGGTGACGCAGGAGACGACCCCGCTTGATCCACCCCACGATTTCTGGGTGTTGCCCCTCTCGCTGCCCGGGCTGCTGGGCAGCACGCAGGCCACCCTGCCGGCCACCCTCCCCTATCTGAACGCCCCGTTGGAACGGCTTTCCCGCTGGGCCTCCCGCGACTGGCCCCGTGGATTGCGGGTGGGCCTGCTCTGGAAAGGCAACCCGGCCTTCTCCCACGACGCCACCCGCTCCCTCGCCGGGTTGGAGACGCTGGCCCCATTGTGGGAGGTGCCGGGGGTCGGTTTCGTCAGTTTGCAGAAAGGAGAGGGAGAGGAGGAGGCCAACCATCCGCCTCCCGGTCAACCCCTGCTCCCCCTGGGAGCGGAGATCGAGGATTTCGGCGACACCGCCGCCATTATCCACCACCTGGACCTGGTGATCTGCTGCGACTCCGCCGTGGCCCATCTGGCCGGAGCGCTGGGAAAACCGTGCTGGCTGCTGGTCTCCCACAACGCGGACTGGCGCTGGATGCGGGAGCGCGCGGACTCCCCCTGGTATCCCGGCGTTCTCCGTCTGTTCCGGCAGAGCCGACCGGACGACTGGACGGAGGTGGTGGAACGGTTGCGGGAGGCGCTTGAATGTCTGATCAACAGCCGGTGAAACCGACCCTGGAGGAGGCTTTGGCCCTGTACGCCCTGGACCGGCTCCCTGAGGCCCTGTCCCTGGCCACCAGGCTGCACGGGAGCCGTCCGGCGGAGCTCCCCCCGTTGAATCTCATGGCCATCTGTCATGCCCGTCTGGGGGAGCTGGAGCAGGCCGGTCACTGCTGGCGGCAGGCGTTGCGCCTCAAGCCGGATTCCGCCGAAATCCACAACAATCTGGGCAATCTGCATCGGGAACGACAGCATCCCGAACAGGCGGTGGCCTGCTACAGACGGGCGTTGCGGCTCAAACCGGATCACCTGGAGACCTACCACAACCTGGGCACCCTGCTGACGGGAGACGAAGCCATCGCCCTGTGGCGGCAGGGGGTGGCTTTTTTTCCGGACCAGGCGGATTTTCATTACCAGCTGACCAATCTGCTGCGCCAACAGGGCCGCTTCCAGGAGGCCGAGACCGCCTGCCGTCAACTGGCCCGCCTGCGACCACGGCACGCGGACACCCATTATAATCATGGTGTCCTCCTCAAGGAGCTGCACCGCGACCAGGAGGCCATGGCGGCCTTCCGGCGGGCGTTGTCCCTCGAACCGAACCACCTGGACGCCTGCAACAACCTGGCGCTCCTCCTGAAGGGGGAGAAACGGTTCCAGGAGGCCGAAACGGTTTTGCGCCACGCCCTGACGGTGCGGCCGGAGGCCACCGACCTCCGCTGGAACCTGGCCCTGCTGCTGCTCTCCCTGGGACGGTTCCAGGAGGGGTGGCCCCTGTACGCCGCCCGTATGGAACCCGGCCCGAACCCGTGGCGCGTCACCCCCATCCAGATCTCCTGTCCCATGTGGCAGGGGGAGGATCTCACCGGCAAGAGCCTGCTGGTGATGCACGAACAGGGCTTTGGCGACCAGATTCAGTTCTGCCGTTATCTGACCCGGTTGAAAACCGTGTTCGGTTGCACCCTCACCCTGGTTTGCCCCGCCCCTCTCGCACCCCTGCTCGCCTCCCTGGACGGAGTGGACCGGCTGCTGGTGCCGCGCGGGGACCAGACGTATCCCCCCCACGATTTCTGGGTGTTTCTCCTCTCCCTGCCCCGTCATCTGGGGGAGTTCCCGATGGCGCTCCCCTATCTGCAGGCCCCGGCCGACCGGGTGGCCCGTTGGCGCGATCTCCTGCCACGCCAGGGATTCCGGGTGGGCCTGGTGTGGAAAGGGGCGCCAGACCACCAGAACGACCCCAACCGCTCGTTGCCCGGTTTGCTCCCGCTGGCCCCGTTGTGGGCAGTACCGGAGGTGGTGTTTGTCAGTTTGCAAACCGGGGTGGGCGCGGCGGAGGCCGCCACCCCCCCCCGGGATCAGCCGCTGCTCCACCTGGGGGGCATGCTCCAGGATTTCGCCGACACCGCCGCCATCGTGAGCCAGTTGGATCTGGTGATCTCCATCGACACCGCCCTGGTCCATGTGGCCGGGGCGTTGGGAGTGCCGTGCTGGGTGTTGCTCCCCGCCCGGAACACGGATTGGCGCTGGCTGCACGACCGGGAGGACTCCCCCTGGTATGGCGCGGGCATGCGCCTGTTCCGCCAGAGCCGCCCGGACGACTGGTCCCGGGTGATCGACCGGGCCGGGGAGGCGCTGGCCGATGCGGTGCCGGACTCCGCTTTCGACCTCTACGGGCAGGGGCGACCCCATCTGGCGCTCCAACGGCTCCAGGGAGCGCCACCCACCCCGGAACGGCTCAATCTGGCCGCGGCCTGCCATCTGGCGACGGGAGATCCGGAACAGGCCCTCGCCTGCTGGCGCCAGGCCCTTGGCAGCCAGCCGGACCATGTGGAAATCCTCAACAACCTGGGCATGCTGTTGACCGGAATGCAACGGTTCGACCAGGCCGAGGCCCCCCTGCGACAGGCCCTGGCCCGCCAGCCGGATTTTGTCCCGGCGCGGTACAATCTGGGTCTGCTGCGCGCCGGACAGAACCGTGTTCCCGAGGCCGAAGAGGCCTACCGCCAGGTGCTGGCCCGCCAGCCGGACCATGTGGGGGCGGGCAACAATCTGGCGCTCCTCCTGACCGGACAGGGACGCCACCCCGAGGCCGAAACCGTCCTGCGCCGGGTTCTGACCCACGACCCGGACCAGGCCGATGTCTGGAACAATCTGGGCTACCTGTTGCAGCGACGAAACCGCCTCGCCGAGGCCGAAACCGCCTTCCGGCGGGCCATCCACCTCCAGCCGGAGCATGGGGAGGCCCACAACAATCTGGGCACCCTCCTGTGCGCCGGGAAACGGTTCGACCAGGCCGAAGCCGCCTTTCGCCAGACACTGCGGCTGCAACCCCACCATTGCGCCGCCTGGAACAACCTGGGCAACCTGCTGCAAAAAAACGGCCGCGGCCAGGAGGCCGAGAAGGTGTTCCGTCACCTCCTGGAATGGCGACCCGACTTCGCCCCGGCCTGGAACAGCCTGGGCCTGCTCCTGAAAGAACAAAACCGCCCCGCCGAGGCCGAAGCCGCCCTGCGCCGGGCCCTGGCGCTGGAGCCGGATCTGGCGGACGCCAACAACAATCTGGGGACGCTGCTGTTCGAACGGTTGCAGGAGCCTCAGGCCGAAGCCGCCTTCCTGCGCGCCCTGCGAAGCCAGCCGGACCATGCCGGGGCCTGCAACAACCTGGGCTCCCTCCTCCAGGCGCAACACCGTTTCGCCGCGGCCGAAACGGCCTTCCTCCGGGCGCTGGAACTCAAGCCGGACTGCATGGATACCCGCTGGAACCTCTCCCTGCTTTACCTGACCCTGGGACGCTTCCAGGAGGGGTGGCCCCTGCACGAGGCCCGACATCACCCCGACAAGACCCGGTGGCGCGTCACCCGGCCCGAACTGCCGTTTCCCTGGTGGCGGGGGGAGGATCTGACGGGCAAATCCCTGTTGGTCCTGCCGGAACAAGGCTTTGGCGACCAGATTCAGTTCGCCCGCTACCTCCCCGTCCTGAAAGCCCGGGGGGCGGCGCGGCTCACCCTGGTCTGTCCGGCGGCCCTGGCTCCCCTGCTGGCCTCCCTGGAAGGGCTGGACCAGCTGCTGATCCTGGAGACGCTCCAGGGGTATCCACCCCACGACTTCTGCACGCTGCTCCTCTCCATCCCCGGCCATCTGGACCTCATCCCCGACAGGATCCCCTATCTGCGACCACCGGCGGAGCGCCTGCCCCTCTGGGAGGCCCGTCTGCCCTCGTCGGGGCTGCGGGTGGGTCTGGTGTGGAAGGGAGATCCCCGGCATCTCAACGACCACCACCGCTCCCTGCCGGACCTGCATCCCCTGGCCCCGCTGTGGAGCGTGCCGGGGGTCGGCTTCGTCAGTCTGCAAAAGGACAGTGGCGCAGAGGAGGCCCGACGCGCACCCTTGCCTTTGCTGCATCTGGGCGGCGCCATCCGGGACTTCGGAGACACGGCGGCCATTGTGGCCCGACTGGATCTGGTGATCACCATCGATTCCGCCGTGGCCCATCTGACGGGCGCTTTGGGAAAACGGTGCTGGGTGATGCTGCCGGGCCGCAAAACCGATTGGCGCTGGCTGCACGCGCGCGACGACTCCCCCTGGTATCCGGACGGGATGCGCCTGTTCCGTCAACGGCGACTGGACGACTGGTCCGGCGTGGTGCAGGAGATGGTGGAACAACTGCGACGCTTGCGCTATAGTGAAAATCCTGGGAGGTGACGTTCCCAGACCCGCTCTTTTTTTTCACCGGTCCGGGTCGGACAGGGATGGATGGATATGGCAGAATACATGGCAATTCAGGATGTGGATCAGGTGGAGATTCAAATCGCTTCCTGGTGCAACCGCTCCTGCCCGTTCTGCCCCTCCGGCACCTTTCCCACCCCAAAGGAGGGGATGACGCTGGCGACCGTGGAAAGAATCATCGGGGAACTGGAAACGATCCAGTTCGACAAAACCATTGGCCTGCACCTGATGTGCGAACCTTTGATGAACAAAAACATCATCGCCATCATCAGGATGTTTCGCGAGCGGCTGCCGGGGACGTTCATCCGCATGGAGAGCAACGGGGACGCCCTCAAGAAAACCGCCCGCCTGGAACAACTCTTCGCCGCCGGCCTGAACGAACTGCTGTTGAACTGTTACGACTCCCCGGAACAGTTCGCCACGGTCAACCAGACCCTGAAAGCGCTCAAACCACCGGACGGGCCCATCTGGTATTGGAACCGATACCAGACCAATCCCCCGCTCCCCAGACGGACATGGCGCGTGGTGCGGCTCCGGGCCTTCCATGGCACCGGCTACTCCCTGAAAAACTGGGCGGGACACATCGCCTCGCAACGTCCCGACCCCCTCACCTTCCCCCTGCCCCTCCCCTGTGGCCGACCTTCCCAGCGGATCCATATCAATTATCTGGGACAGGTCGTGT
>JADGCR010000164.1 GCA_015228895.1 Magnetococcales bacterium | reverse complement strand
TGGGTGTTGTCATCGACGCCGCACACCGCATGGAGGTAGGCAATCTCCAAGCCCCTGGACAAATGGCGTTTTGGGCGGCGTTGGTTTCCATCATCACCAAAGAGGCGTTGTTCCACTATACCGTGCGAGTGGGAAGAAGGTTGAAGTCAAACATCATGATGGCCAATGCCTGGCATCACCGGGCGGACTCTATTTCCTCATTTGCTGCGCTCCTTGGTATTGGAGGAGCATTGATGGGGTATCCAATAATGGATCCCGTGGCCGCCATTGCTGTGGCATTTTTTGTCAGCAAGGTCGGGTTTGAGATTGGTCGGGATGCCATCAAGGAACTGACGGATGCCTCGGATGCGGTTGACCAGGAGGTCCGGCAACGCATCAACCAGTTGATTCATGAGATACCGGAGGTGCTGTCCGCCCACTTCGTCACGCCGCGACAATTGGGACCGGATATTATCGTCGATGTGCATGTGGTGGTTCCATTGTGTCTGACCGCTTCAGAAGGGCATCAGGTGGCGGAAAAAGTCAAATTCAATTTATTGCAACAGGTGGATGCGATTACTGAAGTCGTCGTGCATGTGGACACGGAAGATGATCTGGAAAAGAACATGCCCATCCAGTCCACCAGAGGGGAATTGATGGCATGGGTTCTCAAGGAAATTCCGGCCAATCATCCGATTGTGGGGGTGATACGTTTGCAACCGAACTACTCCAGGGAGGGAATCTTTCTGGATCTGGTTCTGGAAGTGGACGAATCCTTTTCCTTCGAGGCCGTTCACGCGGATGCCGAACAGTTGTGCGCGCGCCTGTTGGAAGCCGACAGGAAGATCCGTGAAGTTCGCACCAGCCTGGCGTCGGCGGAGCGGAAAACGGATGTTTCCGGGGAGCGGCCGGATGATGTGCCCGCGGGTTCCATTGGTGTGAAACGTCAGGCGTGCTGATCAAGGCGGGGAGTTTGTTGGCCATTTCGAATCGATGTCCGGTGGCGTCGATGGTTGCGGCTCTCTTGGAGGGTGCCACCGCGACGGGGAGGGAAACGGATCGGTCACCATGGACGCGCCACTGTGACCGGTCTCTGTCGGAGTGATGATCATGATGGGTGACTCGATACTGCATGCGGAGGTTTTTCCCTTTCTGAGCCGGTTCGCCATGCTGATGGGGGCGACGATTCTGGGAGATTTCGTTCTGCACGTTTTCAGTCTGGTGTGGGTGGGGCGTTACCTGGGTATCCCCGGGACGCTCCTGATTCTGTTGTCTCTGTTGTACTCCCTGAGAAAACGCAGGATCATCCTGTTCGGAAAACCGCAGGTGCTGTTGAAGGTGCACGAGTTTTCCACCTGGCTGGGCGCCTTGATGGTTTGCCTTCATTCCGGGGTGCATTTCAATGCCATCCTGCCCTGGCTGGCCACCATGGCGATGGTGATCAACGTGGTCAGCGGTCTGGTAGGGCAGTATCTGTTGGGGCGCTCCCGCCGGCGTCTGGCGCTGTTGCGGCAACAATGTCAAGCGGACGGCCTCTCCCGCAACGAGGTTGACAAGGCGTTGTTCTGGGACGTGGTGGCCTGCGATCTGATGGTCAGGTGGCGCGCCGTGCATTTTCCGATTTCCTATGCATTCGCTCTCCTGGCCCTGGGACACATCATCAGCGTCCTTCTGTTCTGGGAATGGAAATGAGCCGGATCATTCGATATTTTCTGGTTGCCAGTTTGATCCTGATCACGGTGCTCGTTTTCGTTTACCCCCGGCTGATGGTGGCTCCGGGGAGTGTGCTCAAGGGACATCGCGGCTTCGAAACCGATTGTTTCGCCTGTCATGTTCCTTTCCTGGGGGCGTCATCGGAGAAATGCGTCTCCTGTCACAAGGTGGAGCGTATTGGCGTTTCGACCACCCAGGGCGTTCCTTTGGCCGAAAAGAAGAACAGGGTGCTTTTTCATCAGAGACTGCCGGGGAAAAACTGTGTGCGCTGCCATGGGGATCACGCCGGGGTGCTCCAATACCGGCAGGCGGGACGGTTTTCCCACCAGTTGGTGGATGAAGTCACCCGGAGTCGGTGTGTCGGGTGTCATCAGGCGCCTGGTGATTCGCTGCATCGACAATCCACCGAGACATGCGCTCAATGTCACGGGATGGAGACGTGGCGGCCTGCACGGTTCAAGCACGATCTTCTGTCCGCCGCCCGGCGGGAGCGGTGCGCGGCGTGCCACCAGGCCAAAACACCCGCCGATGCCCTGCACAGACAGGCCTCCGCTCCGTGTGGCCGGTGCCATACGGTCACGCAGTGGAAACCTGCCACGTTTGATCACCGGAAATGGTTCGCTTTTGACAAGGAGCACAACGTCAGGTGTGTTTCATGTCATCCAAACGACAATCACAACGCCTACACCTGTTACGGTTGCCATGAGCATGCCGTTGGCAAAATCCGGCAGGAACATCTGGAGGAGGGGATCCGGGAGTTCGAGCGTTGTGTTCTGTGCCACCGCAACGCCGACAAGGATGAGGCGGAATGGCGCTGGAAAACAGGTCGCTGGCGGGAGGGTTCGCCAGGATCGTTCCCGCCCGCCCGGAGTGGCGGTCGCCCGGTGGAAAGGCCGGCCAAAGATTCCGGTCATCATGAACACGGGGATGATGACTGAGACGGTTCCGGCTCTTCCCGACATCCAGCGCTCCCATGGATCTCTTGGCAGATTTCATCTGAAACCGGTCATCCTCCTTGAGTCAAATTTGACCGGCGTTTGCCCTGCGCTTGTGGATTCACTCCGATGGAGTTAACGTGTACCCTGATGATCGACTCCGTGGCCGCCGCCGGGGAGTTGACGGCGATCAAGACGCGTTGGAATCTGGGGAGGCGATGGCATGATCAGAACGGGATGGATGCTGCTGGTGGTGGTGGCCTGGCTGGGGATGGGGAGCGCCTCCTGGGCCGCGGGGGGAAAGGAGGGGGCGAAGTCCGCCCCGCCGGAGGACAGGAAAGGTCCGTCGTTCACCCAGGAGGAGAAGCATTTTTCCAATCTGACCATGGGGTTCTATCTGAATCCCTCCCCGGAGAAGCTGATGCCCGCCTTTTTGGCCATCAGGGATCTCAAGGCTTTTTTCCATCGGACCCAGAAATCTCCAGACGACGGGCGGGCGGTGATCGCCTCCCAGGTGACGGCGGTGTTTCTGGCCACTCTGGTGCGCAAGCAACCGGAGCTGGCTCAATCCTTCACCCGGCAGGTGAAGGCCAAGGGGTCGGACGAGCACAAGATGGTCCTGGCCGACGCGATCGCCCGATCCGGCATCAAGAAGCGGGACGAGGCCGTGAACCAGCTGCTCGGCAGCATTTCTCCCGGATTCATGGCGGGCAAGGGCAAGGAGGATGCCCAGGCCGGCAAGGCGCGGGAGATCTTTTTCGCCCGGATCCGGCAGCAGCCCCCTTTGGATCTGCGCAAGTTCCAGATCATCCATCCCGGACAGATCGATCTGTTGTGGGCGGCCTTTTTCGCCAGTGGTGACAAGGAGTACGTCAGCCAGGTGGCGCATCACCTGACCGGCTGGCTGCCCAGGGAGGAGATGATGGCCAAAATCCGGGAGTTGAACGGCCAGAAGCGCACGCCCCAACTGCTGGCCGAGGTGCGGCAATATCTGGTGAGCGGGGCCGCGGGCATGTCGCTGGGCACCAACGCCGCGCACATTCCGGATGTGCGGGTCGCTTTGGAGAAATTCGCCGCGTCCGACAAAGGGGCGGCGGGCAAGGCGGCCAAACGCATCCTCCAGTCCCTGGAAGGATCCCGTTAGATCAGGAGCGCGGTTGGTCATGCGTCACGATGCGTCCAACCAGCCAGATGGCCAGCAGATTCGCCCCCAGCGCCACGGCCCCGACCGCGGGATAGCCCGTGATGCGGCCTGTCGTCGCATCCTGCGTGATGATGGATCCGGCCAGGGTGGTGGCCAGACCCATGGAGAGCGATTGCACGGTGGCGTGCAGGGACATGAAGGTTCCCCGCAGGCCGGGTTGGGCCGCGGAGACGATGATGGTGATCGCGGGCACCATGCGACCGGAAATCAGCACGAAGAATGTGGAGGTGCAGAGGATCCACAGGGGCAGGGAGGCGGTGTCGAGATGGGTCACCACCAGCAGGGGCAGTGTCGCTCCCAGGGCGACCCGACGATACACCGCGACCTTGCCCCGCCGGTCGGCCCAACGTCCGATCCACCGTGAGGTGAACAGCGTCGCCGCGCCACCACAGAGATAGACGATGGGAATTTCCTGTTGGGAGATGGCCAGGTTGTTGACGGCGTAAATCGTGATGTAGGGAATGACGGTGAAACCGGAAAAGAGGATCAACGCCGCGTAAAGCAGCGCCCGCAGGTGGTTGGCGTCGCGCAGCACCGCCAGCAGTGCGGTCAACGGATGGGCAGGAGGCCGGTCGAGCAGATGCCGACGCAGTTCCGGCAGGAACCGCACACCGCACGACAGGAACAGCACGGTCAGCAGAAAGATGAAAAGGAATGGCGCGCGCCACTGGATGTGGGTGGCGAGCCACAGGGACAGGGGCACACCCGCCACGGAGGAGAGGGCGAAGGCGCTGGACAGGGTGCCGCTGGCCGTGGCGCGACGGGCGAAGGGGATCACGTCGCCGAGCATGGTTTGCACCAAAGCCCCCATGATGCCCCCGAACGCTCCCGTGAGGGATCGGGCGAGCAGCAACGTGGTGAATCCTGGCGCCAGACCGCATGCCAGGGTGGCGCCGCCGAACAGGGCGAACAGGCTCAACAGCAGTCGCTTGCGCTCGAAGCGATCGACGAACGTGGTGGCCAGCAGACCGGAAAGGGCGGCGCTGAAGCTGTAGGAGGCGACCAGGACAGCGAATTCCCGGGTGTCGATGCCGAGGTGCTGCATCAGGATGGGTCCCAGGGGCATCATGATCATGAAGTCCAGGATATGACTGAACTGGATGCCGGCCAGGGTGCCAAGGAAGTACTTTTCGTGCCGTGGTGGGAGGGTCGGATGCAAGATGGTCGAGCCTGGTTGCGCGGAAAGGGACACTGGAAGCCTCCGATGGCATGATAAGGCACGCTGAGGTGGGAGGGGAAGAGGGGACGGAGGGGGTGGAGCGGAACGCGCCATTTTTTTGGCTTTCTTCCCATCCCTCCTGCGGTTTATAATCCCGTTGACTCGAATGTCGCCGCGAAA
>JADGCR010000163.1 GCA_015228895.1 Magnetococcales bacterium | reverse complement strand
GAGGTGCCAAACGAGGAGTCATTTCCTTGCAAAATCACCAAAAACTCCTCACCACCATAGCGAATCACCAAATCCGAACTGCGCACCACCTGGGCACCCAACACCTTGGCAAATCCCTTGAGAACACTGTCCCCGGCGTCGTGACCCCAGGTATCGTTGACCTCCTTGAAATGGTCCAGATCCAGCAGCAACACCCAGACCATCCCCTCCGCCTCCCTGGCCTCGGTCAGGGCGAAGGTGAGGCGTTCGTGGAACAGGTGACGGTTGGGCAGTCCGGTCAGGGCGTCGTGGCCGGTCACATAGAGCAGATTCTCCTCGGATTCGCGCAGCACGGTCAGGTCGGAGAAGACCGAAATGTAGTTCTCGATCCGTCCGGACGGGTCAAAAATGGCGGAGATGTTGGCCCATTGGGGATAGACGGTGCCATCCTTGCGCCGGTTGTAGAACTCTCCCTGCCATTGCCCCACGGTTTCCAGGGTCTGCCAGAACTTGGCGTAGAACTCTTTGGTGTGTTGACCGGATTTGAGGAGGCTCATGTTGCGCCCCACCACTTCGGGGGACTCGAAGCCGGTGATGTGGGTGAACGCGGGATTGACCGACTGGATCACGCCCAGGGCGTCCGTCACCGCGATCCCTTCGGTGGTGTTGTCGAACACCTGGGCCGCCAGGGTGAGACGGCGCTCGACTTCGATGTTCTTGAGCAGATAGAGCACCCGGTTGCGCAGAATGGCCCAATGGATCGGTTTGGTGATGAAGTCCGCCGCTCCGGTCTCGTAGGCCCGGTCCACCGATTCGTCGTCGTTGAGGCCGGTGATCATCAACACCGGGATGTGTTGGGCGTCCGGCCGGGCCTTCATGCGGCGACAGGCTTCGAAGCCATCCATCACCGGCATTTTGGCGTCCATCAGCACCACGTCGGGCAACCCCTGATCGAACGCCTCGGTGGCCATGGCCCCATTGGCGTAACCGATGGCCACGCACCCCTGTTTCTCCAGAAAACGGCACAGCATGATCCGGGTGACCGGGTCATCATCGACGACAAAAAATATGGGCTTTCTGGCCAGTTCCACGGCAACCACCGACATCCTTGAGTTTACAGGTCAATCAACGCCGCGGTCCAGGCCGCGTCGTCATAAATCATCACCGTGGCCCGCTGACGGAAACCGTGGGCCGTGCCTGGATTCAGCACCAGGGTTGCGCCTTCCATCCGGTTTTCCGGGCGATGGGTGTGGCCGCTGACCACCGCCCGGTAGCGGCCCGACAGGATCAACGCTTCCAGACAGGCGGCGTCCATGCCGTGATACAAGGCGATGACCCCTGACCCGCACGGGGCGGGCAGTTCCAGAAAATAGCCGGACAACTCCCCGCCGATCTTTTCGGCCGCCCGGCGCAGTCCGAGTTTCTCTCCGTCGTTGTTGCCGAACACCCCGCGCAGGTCAAAACCCCGCAGGGCCAGAACCATGGCGGGACAGACGATATCCCCCGCATGCCAGATCCGTTCCACACCCCGTTCACGAAACAGGGCCACGGCCCGTTCCAGGTGATCCAGATGATCATGCGAATCGGAAATCAAACCGATCTTCATCCAAACTCCCCCCGACACCAACGAAATCAAATGAACTGTCAGCAAAAAATAGCAGAGCGTGCGCCGCATTTAAAGCGTATTTGATCACGCCATGCCGTGTATTGCATAAAAAGCCGCAATCTCCTCATTTCAATTTCTGATGCTGGGAAACGCACGCCGGATCTATCGCGCAGCACATGGAGATGATAACATTCTCTGGCGGCATGCAGTCTGATCCTCTCTTGTTCCGGCCGAAGAAGGCTGGCGTCCGTATCTGTTGAACTTCCGGTTCACAGTGCTGGATCTGGGCCAGATCGATGATCGGCAACTCTCTCGTCAGCCCAACCTGCGGGCGTGGCTGTTGGCGGCAAAATACGCGACTCGCGATGGCCAGCAGATTCAGGTGAAAGAGTTGCTGGTCGAAGCGCTGGTCGAAATTCCGGATGAGGATTTCCGGTTTCTGATGCGCTATGTGGTCGAGACCTACCACAGCTACGACGAGCCGACGGTGCGTGAGATCATTCGCAGGGTACGTCCCGAGGAGGAGGAGAAGATGATGTCCATGTTCGCACAGGATATGATTACAAAAGGCCGCCAGGAAGGCCGCCAGGAAGGCCGCCAGGAAGAAGCCGCTTCCATGCTGCTCAAACAGATGCGTCGCAAGTTTGGCCAGACACCAGACTGGGTGACAGAGAAGGTCAAGGCGGCGAATCTGGAATTGATCGAGACATGGAGCGACAACTTCGTGTTCGCGAACTCCGTGGACGAGGTGTTCGGAGAATGAGAAATGAATCTATAATGGACCCCGATTTTCAGGCCATCTGGTAAGCTCTGACCATCTCAAACCTGTGAGGAATGGATATGGGAACCAATGTGGCGACGCACATAAAAACCACTCCCTGCCTCTGACCCCGTTCTCTCCAGCCTGTGAAACCGAGCTGCGCTTTTTTTGTCTGGAGGCGCGGGGCACCACTCAGGCCGCAGCGACACCATGCGGATTCTCAATCCGGCTGGCTGTTTGCCGCCATACGCCCCGGTTCTGGCCAACATCATCGGTCGGTTGCTGGCCGCCTGAAATGCACATGGATGACGCCCATGGACTTGTCCGGCATTTTCTGTTAAATTTTCGCAACCTTTAAATTCTTGAACACCCAGTCAACCAAAAAATCATGAAAAACTTCGCGCAATTGCGCCTGAGAGCCACAAAACGTCTGTTGCGCATGCACTTCGAGAGCCGCATGGGCCACATCGGCGGCAATCTCTCCGCACTGGACGCCATGCTCTGCCTCCATCACCAGATCATGCGTCCCGACGATCTCTTCGTGTTGTCCAAGGGACACGCGGCCGGGGCGCTGTACATCACCCTCTGGACCCGGAACGAACTCACCGAGGCGGACCTGTCCACCTTTCACCAGGACGGCACCCACCTGGCGGGACATCCCACCCCCTACTGGACCCCAGGCATCTCCATGGCCACCGGCAGCCTGGGCCACGGCCCGTCGCTGGCCGCCGGCATGGCCCTGGCCAAACGGTTCCAGGGCAATCCGGGCCATGTCTATTGCCTGACCTCCGACGGGGAGTGGCAGGAGGGGGCCAACTGGGAGGCGGTCATCTTCGCCAGCCACCAGCAGCTCAACAATTTCACCCTCCTGGTGGATGTCAATGGCCTGCAGGGTTTCGGCTCCACCCACGAGGTCGCCTCCATGGAACAACTCGCCCCCCGCTTCGCCGGCTTCGGTCTGCCCGTGGCCGAGGCCGACGGCCACGACCCGGAAAGCATCCACCACGCCCTGGATCAGTTGCGCACCCTCCGGCGAGGCCCGGCGGTGCTCCTTCTGCGCACCATCAAAGGCAAAGGAGTGGCCAGCATGGAAAACCGCATGGAATCCCATTACCTGCCCCTGGATCAGGCCGCCTACGAACTGGCCATCGCCTCTCTGGAGACCACCCCATGAGAAACGCCGCCTGCTCCAGCTGGGTCGGACTGTTCGCCCGGCGACCCTTTGTCTTCCTCACCGGCGATCTGGGCTTCAACGCCCTGGAACCCTTGCGCGCCGTCATGGGAACCCACTTCATCAACGCGGGCATCGCCGAACAGAACATGGTTTCCGTGGCCGCCGGCATGGCCCGTCTGCAAACCCCCGTCTGGGTCTACAGCATCGCCCCGTTCGCCTACGCCCGTCCCTTCGAGCAGATCCGCAACGATGTCTGCCAGCACGACCTGCCGGTCAAGGTGGTGGGCAACGGGGGAGGCTACGCCTACGGGGCCATGGGGGCCAGCCATCACGCCCTGGAGGACTACGGCGCCCTGCTGACCCTCCCCAACATGCGGGCCTATGTCCCGATCTTCTCCTCGGATGTGGAACCGATCATCGACCGCATGGCCCTCTCCAACCATCCCGGCTATCTGCGTCTGGCGCGCTGCGAAAAACCCGCGGGCTATCACCCACCGGCCTACGCCCCCTGGCGGCGGTTGCTGGCCGGCGACGGCACGCCAACCCTGGCGGTGGGCCCCCTGACCGGCGGACTGCTCAACGCCTGCTGGCAGTTGCCACAAGAACGGCGCCCGGAAATCTGGGGTCTCACCGAACTGCCCGTCACCACCTCCCCTCCCCCGGAGGCCTTCCTGGAGGTGGTGCGCGCCCGCAAGCGACTCGTGGTCATCGAAGAACACGTGGCCCAGGGAGGGGCGGGCCAAATGATGGCCACCACCCTGCTGGGACTGGGCATCCACCTGGAACGGTTCGAGATGGTGCACGCCCTGGGGTATCCCTCCGGCACCTATGGCTCCCAGGCATTCCATCGCCGGGAGTGCGGCCTGGACCCCGTTCGACTGCTGAACACCCTGGAAGTCACGCCATGACGACAGAATCCCTGCACCAGAAAATCCGCCAGCTCCAAGGCCCGATCCTCATCCTGGGTGCCAGCGGCTTCGTGGGCGCCAACCTGTTCCATCTCATCCACCGGGTGCGCAAGGATCTCTTCGGGGTCTCCTCCCATCCCAGCCCCTGGCGGCTGGAACCGGTGCCACCGGAACAGATCATCGCCACCGACCTGCTGATCCCGTCCAGCCTCGACAAACTGCTGGACACGGTCAAACCCCAGACCCTCTTCGACTGCATCGCCTTTGGCGGATACTCCTTCGAGGTGACCCAGGAACGCATCTACCAGACCAACTTCAATCTGGTGGTGCGGCTGCTGGACGCCCTCAAGCGACGCAACATCCACCGCTACATCCATGCGGGCAGCTCCTCGGAATACGGCGCCAAAAGCGCCGGTCCCTCGGAAGAGACCCTCTGCCTGCCCAACAGCCACTACGCGGTTTCCAAAGTGGCGGCGGCCAACGCCATCCTGCACATGGGACAACACCAGGGCCTGCCCTGCGCCAATCTGCGGCTCTACTCCATCTTCGGACCCTACGAGGACTCCTCCCGCCTGATCCCCACCCTGATCGCCAAAGGTCTGCAAGGAGAGCTGCCCCCGTTTGTCCACCCGGACATCTCACGGGACTTCGTCTATGTGGAAGACGCCTGCGAAGCCTTCATCGACGCGGCCCTCAACCTGACGCCGGAACATTACGGCCACTCGTTCAACATCGGTTCGGGCCGCCGGGTGACCATCCAGGAAGTGGCGGACATGGCCAGAAAACTGTTC
>JADGCR010000162.1 GCA_015228895.1 Magnetococcales bacterium | reverse complement strand
GGAGTAGGGCATGGCCTCGCAGGTGCGGGAGAAATCCTCGTGTTTGAGCTCCAGCTTGACGTTCTGGCGCAGGAAATTGGCCCAGCGGAACTCGATGAAGAACGCCTTGGCATGGCTGCCGGGCAGGTAGCGGCGTCGTTGGCAGGCCGGTTCCTTGCGATCCTTGAGCACGTTTTTGCTGTAGCAGCCGCAATCTCTGAGCCAGCGGGAGAGAGTGCGGTAGGGATCGTTGAGCAGATCCCCCACCTGTTTGGGCAGCAGGTAGGGATTGACCGGACCGCTCCCCTTGTCGTCGTGCAGCCAGGCGAGGTTGTTTTCGATCATGTCGCGCCAGAATGCATCGGAGGGCAGATCGCTCCAGTCCTCGTAGACATAGGCGTAAACCCATTTTTCCTCCGGGGGGATGCAGGCGCGCCAGATGGAGGTGCAAAGATGGTGGTGATCGGTGATGAAGAGTTGGTTGCCCGGTCCGAGGACCACCGGCACCAGATTCCCCTCCTGGCAGAGCAGGGCCTCCAGTTTGTCGGCGGTGTGGGCCTTTTCCATCTCCCGGCGCTTGCAATCCACCGAGACCATCCCCACCGCGAACTGGGTGGGCCGGGCGCGTTCCACCGGCAGTTTGAAGATGTCTCCCTTTTGTAACGGCTGATCATGGTTGTTCATGCCATTTCCTTCGGTTGTCGCCTGCCTGATGTGGATTCCGCTTGCCGTCATCGTCCTTCCTTATCCCGCAAAAGCGTGACGCTGGCAACACCTGATCGTTTGGAAACGCTTTATCCTGACCGGATTGGGATCCTTTTGTGGATCAAATTCATCAAATGTAACCTATTTTCAAAATCGGATGCATGGTTACCGTAAATTGGCATCAATGTTGTTGCCATGGAGGGCTCCCATGGCCTGGAGATGATATAAGAAACGGTTTAAATTGCTTGAAAAACAGCAAAAAAGCTGCTACCATGCACCATCGGGTAAAATGCCGGAAAATACACTTCCCGGGCCGGTTGTCCGGTGGCAGCGGATGGCATGGAGCCGGGTCGGATGCGGGGCGCGCAGTTGGTCCGTCTTATGCTCGTCTCCATTGTGCAGTCTGTTTGAGCCTGTCGCAGAATGTCGGATTTGGGCTTCAGACAAGGCGCGTCGCTTTTAAAAACCGCTGCATATTCAATGTTGCGTTAGAATCGCAATCAGTGACGCAACGTGGTATCAGGCCAAGGATGGCATTTTTGCCACCGGCTCGTTTGCGGCAAGAGTTGCAGGTTCGTCTATTGATGGCCGTTTGGCGCGTGCCAAAGGGCATTTTGTTCTTCGACTGGGGTGACAGGCCATGGCCAAGCACATCGATCTCTCCTCGTTGCGGCACGCGGAAGGGAAATCCGCTCTCACGGAACCGGTGCACGGGCGGGACCAGATCGTCATTCCCGGCGACACTTTGCTCTTGAGAGCCGAGTTCGCCCGTCAAGGCCATGACCTGGTGCTGCGCGGCACCGGAGACGATGCCGGTCGTTCGATCCATCTGCCCGGCTACTTCACCCACGCCACCCCGCCCACCCTGGTGACCCCCTACGGGGCGCAGATCACCGGCGACCTGGCCGCACGCCTGGCCGGCCCCCTGGCTCCGGGCGTCTACGCCGAAGGGGAAGGGGCCGCCGCCCAGACCGGCATCGGCACCGTGGATTCGGTGAGCGGCGAGGCCACCATCGTGCGGGGCGGGGTGACCATTCCCGTCTCCCAGGGGATGCCCCTCATGGAAGGGGACGTGGTGCAGACCGGGGCCAAGGGGAGCGTCGGTCTGATCTACGCCGACAAGTCCACCGTGGCGCTGGGCGACAGTGGCCGACTGGTGATCGAAAAGATGGAGTTCGACCCGGCTGCGGGCACCGGCAAATCCGCCACCAACGTGGTGCAGGGGGTTTTCTCCTTCACCAGCGGCGCGGTGGCCAAGCTCGGCCCCACCAACATGGTCTTCAAGACCCCGGTGGCGGAAATCGGCATTCGCGGCACCACGGTGGCGGGCAACGCCGCCGCCGAGGGCAAGGAGAACACCATCACCCTGGTGCAGGACGCCAACGGTACGGTTGGAAAGATTTCGGTCACCAACGCCGCCGGCACCCAGGAGCTCACTCAGGTCAACCAGACCACCACGGTGACCAGTTTCAAGGCCGCCCCGGCCCAGCCGGTGGTCCTCTCCGCGGCCCAGGTGGCACAGCGTTACGCCGCCGCCACCAAGGCGCTGCCGCCGCCCCAGGTGATTCCCCAGGTGACCAGGCCCGCCGACAAGGCCGCCGAGGAGGCCAAGAAGGAGGGGGAGAAGAAGGAGGGTGAGAAGAAGGAAGGGGAAGGGGAGAAGAAGGAAGGGGAGGGGGAGAAGAAGGAAGGCGAAAAGAAAGAGGGCGAGGGGGAGAAGAAGGAAGGGGAGGCCAAGAAAGAAGGGGAGGTCAAGACCGAAGGTGAGACCAAGCCCGCCGGGGAGACCAAGCCCGCCGGGGATGCGCCGCCTCCAGCCGACGCGCCGCCGCCCGCCCCTCCCGCCAATCAGCCCGGGCCTCCGTCGGCCACTCTGACCTTTGTTCCGGAAGTCGGCCAACAGTCTGGTTCCGATGATATGCAGAATGCGCTGCCACCGCCGCCGCCACCGCCTCCTCCTCCGCCACCGCCTCCTCCGCCGCCACCGCCGCCTCCGCCTGCGCCGCTGCCTGTTTTGCCACCGCTTCCGCCGCCTCCGCCTCCTGCTCCGGAGCCGAACAAGCTGCCCACCACCCTGGGCATGGGGGATCTGACCTGGAGCGGTTCGGGTTCAGGAAGCGTCGTCATTCCCAAGTCGATCTTTTCCGATCCGGATGGCGATTCGTTGTCCTATTCCGTTTCTTTGAGCGGTGGCAATCCCTCCTGGCTGAACATCGATACGACCTCGGACCCGAATCATATCATCCTGTCTGGCAATCCCCCGGCGGATTTTTCCGCCCAGTACGCGAATGTCTCGGCGCTCATCCAGAACCCGTCGCTGCCGGTGACCGTGACCGCCTATGATGGCCAGGGCGGCAGCGTCTCCACCACCTTCGACATCGTGCTCGATCTCACCAACGATC
Organism: Magnetococcales bacterium; assembly: GCA_015228895.1. The sequence continues at coordinate 2,137 of JADGCR010000162.1, read as the reverse complement.
AGCCGAGCTTTACCGAGAGCTTTGACGGGACGACCAACGTCCAGGATACCGTCCAGATCACCGGCAACGAGGATTCCAGGATCGTTTTTGGCTTGAGCGATGTCAACGCGGTGTTTACCGACCCGGATTATGACGATGACCAGAATCTGGCCTACATCCAGATCACCTCCCTGGCCCTGAACGGCGTATTGAAGGTGGGTTCGGACGCGGTGATCGTCGGCCAGACGGTCAGCGCCGCGGAGATCGGGGCCGGTCTGTTTTCGTTCACGCCGGATGCGAACGAAAACAGCATCGCCTCCGACTTCTATTTCACCTTCAGGGCCAGCGACGGCCATCCCAACGAAAGCAGTGCGCTTGACGGCGACTATACGCCCACCGAGGCCACGGTCAACATCACCGTGAACGCGGTCAACGACGCTCCGGTGTTCGTGGCCGATATCGCGCTGTTCAACGATTCGAACTATGTCCACTCCGGCACCAATGTCGCCTCCGACGAGGCCGATGCCATGCAGGCCGCCCTTGTGGCATTGGGACATGGGGTGACCACTTTCGATATCGCAACCGATCTGTACACCGATTTTGACGGCGCCCTGGTTCCGGGATCGATCCTGGTGATTCCGGAACTTGCAGTCTATGATGCCATCAACAATCCTTCCGGGGGGAATCTGGCTGCGGAGCTGGCCGCAGATGTCACGGTGGACAACACCCTCGCGCTGATCACCGATTTCGTCAGCCAGGGCGGCACCCTGGTGGTGGCCGGACACGACAACAACGTCGAGTTGCTCAACACCCTGTTCGGCTACAACATCACCTCGGCCAACGAATATTGGGAAGGGGATTTGATTTTCAAGACCGGCGCCTCGGGCACCAATTTCGCCGACGATTACGCCGCGATCCTGGGCAACTGGACGGTTCACACGGTGAGCACCTCCAGCCTGCCCAGCGGTGCCGACAGCCTCTACTCCATCGGTGCGGATACGGCGGTGGCCATGATGGAGTACGGTCAGGGCCATGTGGTCTATCTGGGCTGGGACTGGTACGACGCCGCCCCGCTGGGCATCCAGTACGGTGGTTGGAATCAAGTGCTGGAAAGCGCGGTGGATTTCCTCGGCGCGGCATCCTATACCGAATTGAGCACCCCGGTGAACGTGGCCAGTTCCATCCAGTTGGCCGACGAATATCCCTGGTTCACCCAGGCCACGGTCACCATCTCCGAGGGTTTCACGGCCGGGGATGTGCTGGCGGTGGGAACCCCGGGCTCCATGACCTGCACCTACGACGCAGTTTCCGGAATCCTGACGATAGAAAGCAGTGACACCAATCCGTTTTCCCAGTCCGAGCTTCAGGCGGCCTTGCAAAGCATCAACTTCGCGTCCTCCAGCCACGACCCCACCGCGATTTCCGCAACCCGGACCCTGACCTGGGAGATCACCGACAGCGGCCTGGATGGCAATGGCACCGATTCGTCCACCTTCTCCTCCACCCTCGCCTCCTCCACCATCACCATCACCCCGGTCATCGATGCGCCGGTGGTGACGTTCTCTTCCTCCGGGTCGGTTACGGATATCGGCTATTACTACGTCTATGATTCGGATGGCAGCAGCTATCAGGTGCGGGCCATCACCCAGGCCGGCTACACGCCGGTGGATATCCACGACCTGAGTTCCACGGAGTTGGCAGCCATTCAGGTGCTGGAGGTGCAGGAAAATTACAACGGCACCTCGAACGAATACTGGACCCAGAAAGCCCTTGTGGACGCCAGCGTCTATGACGGCATGACGCTGATCTACCATGACCGGACGGTGACCGACGCCAGTTCGCTGCTGCCGGGCGCTCCCGCTCTGAGCATGACCTATTCGCTAGGCACCGACATTTCCCTGGTGGCAACCAGCGCCACGCTGACCAACGGCCTGGGCGGGGCGATCGACAATACCACCCTGGATAATGGCAGCTCGTCCTACCATGGTTATACGACTCTGGCGAGCGTCCTGGCGCTGCCTGGCGGCACGCCGGTCCTCTCCACCGCCAACCCGGACCAGATCGTCTCCTTTTATTACGAGTACGGGCAGGGATTGGTCTACTACTCCACCGTTCCCCTGGATTATTATGTTGCCCATCCGTCCGCCATTTCGGGACC
>JADGCR010000161.1 GCA_015228895.1 Magnetococcales bacterium | reverse complement strand
CAATCGGTTGTATGGTAGCCTGGACAGACAGGCTTTTTCATGAGTAAATGTTAGCAATTGTGCAAAATTTGACCTTTTTACCATTCAGGGAGCGTGTTCAATGGTCGGTTCATCCAACAAACCACTACGTCCGAAAGCGGAAAAAATCAATCCGGATCGCGTCCACGACATGATCGCCGCGGCGCGCAAGGCCAGCGAGGAGCGTGCCGCCGGATACCGGGAACGTTCTCTGGCGATTCATCCGTGGGTTTGCGCCCGCTGCGCGCGCACTTTCGTGCGGGAGAATCTGACGGAATTGACGGTGCATCATAAAGATTTTAATCATGACAACAATCCCGACGATGGCAGCAACTGGGAGAATTTGTGCCTCTATTGCCATGATAACGAACATGCCCGTTATGAGGAGCATCAGGCGTCCACAACCAAAAAAACCGCATCCATGCCGTTGGAACCATCCGCCACCTACAATCCTTTCGCAAACCTGAAGGAACTCCTGGAGCGAAAAAGTACCTGAAGCGTATACTTCTTGAGTGATAAAGACAATGAAAAATTAAAAAATGCTGCAACAAAAATGCGTTCCCCCCGTTTTTTTTTGGCGGCCATTCGGGCGGGCCTAGTGGCCATTTAATGTTTTTATTATAAATATTAATGATTTGCGCCATTCCGCGCGGCGCGCGGAGAAAAAACAATACGTTGGGGAAAGTTGACTTGATGACATTTTTTCGCGGGTGGGGATCTGTTCGGAAGGGCGGTTGTGGCTCAAGGCGTCATGCGACGCGACCGGCACTGCGACGCGTTGACCCCGGCGCTTGGGAAACGGCCGGTTCGGCTGGAACGGCGCGCGGGGGTTACTCGGAATCGCCCATCGGGAGATCGTGGAATCCCACTTGCAGGATGGTGCGGGCCAGCATTTCGCTGATGGCCCGGGTGTGCGCCTTGCAATGGGTTTTGTCCGGTCCCTGGTCTTTCCAGCGCAACAGGAGATCCCGGCACGAGTGGGTGCCCATGGCTTCCATGTAGCGTTTGTAGAAGATCTGCGTCAGGGTGTAGGCCTTTTCCTTGGCGAACTCGTCGCCAGGTTGATCCCGGCCCGTGATCATGCCAATGGACATGATGCCGGCGGTGAGAACACCGCAGGTGTGTTGCAGTTCCGAGAACCCCCCGTTGAACGGGGTCGCCATGCGGGTGATGGTCGCCGGATCGAAGAGATGGGGGACGAACACCTCGGCGAACGCCTTGAGCATGGCCTCGGCGCAAGAGTATTGATCCTCGGAGTAGAAAGCCAGGGCGCGTTCCCCCACGGCGCGGACAATGGCCTCTTCCGTCAGGTGCGGTGTCTCCGGTGGTGTCTGAGTGGGCAGGGAGTTCGGCATGTTTCAGCTGTCTGCAATCAGGGTGTTGAAGTGGACGGGGGTTCTTATTCCGGGCGACGAATGGTCAGCGTGACCATGCCGTCCCCGGTTTCCTCGGTGGCCACTGCCAACCCCCTCTCCTTCAGTCGCGGATAGAGCAGATGGGGAACGCGATTGTGTCGCACCAGCAGTGTGCTCCCCGGAGCCAGGGTGGTGACCGCCTCCAGAATGCGTATCATCGGTTCCGGTGCGGGCAACTGGCGTACATCCAGGGTTGGGGGTGGGAGTGTCTTCGTCACGCTATGACCTTGCAGACTCCAGAGGAGTTCCTTTTTTCGCAAATGGGTTTCGAGTCCCTCGCTCACAAGCTCCTTTGCAGGGGCGTGGGAATGTGCCAAGATTACCACCCAATCTCAGCTTGATTCAATGCCTGGATAGCATCTTTTTATGGAAAACCCAAAATGGATGGAAACCTGTTGCCCCTTTTTCTGCGCTTGCAAGACCGGGCCTGTCTGTTGGTGGGGGGCGAAGGGGAGGCCCATCCCAAGGGAGCGGCCTTGTTGCGCGCAGGCGCCCGGTTGACCATCGTCGCGCCGGAACTGGAGGGGTATCTGTTGCGGGAGGCGCAAGCCGGCCGGGCCAGTTGGCGGGCGGAGCCTTTTGAACCGGCCCATCTGGATGGCATGTGGCTGGCGGTGAGCGCTCTGGGGGATGTGGTGGTCAATGCCCGACTGTACGCCGCCGCCGAGGAGCGGAGGGTGTTGTTGAACGTGGTGGATCAACCCCGTTATTGCACCTTTGTCTGGCCGGCCCTGGTGGAGCGTCCGCCGGTCACGGTGGCCATTGGCACCGGAGGTCACGCCCCCGCCCTGGCCGGATATCTGCGCCGCCGGATCGACGCCTGGCTGCCGGCGCAGGTCGGCGCGCTGGCGGAGTCGCTGGCCGCGTGGCGCAGGCTCGTGCCGGGCGGGCTGGCCAGCCGCGCCCGTTTCTGGCGCGACCTGCTGGATCGGGGGCTGGCCGAGCGGTTTCTGGATGGGGACGAAAAAGGGGCGGCCGCCATGGTGCAAGACGCTTTGGCAAACAGGCAGGAGCGGTGATATACTGAATACCGTCAATCAGAGGCCGGTGGCGTCACCAAGGATGGACCTGGAGGAGAAGATGATCAAACTGATTCCGACGAAAAAGCTGGCGGCGGGCATGTTCGTGCATGATTTCAATCACGACTGGAAGGATCCCTGTTGCCAGGACCGGGACCCGAACGCTTTTCGCGGTTCCAGGTTGATCAGAACGGATGAAGAGGTGCAGGCCGTCATCGAGCATGGCATCCGGGAGGTTTTCATCGACTCGCAACGGGGCAAGGATGTGGAGGAAGCCCCCACCGCCGCCGAGGTGCAGGCCATTCTGGAGGCCCAGTTGCAGGAGCTGGGGGCCGAGGAGTTCGACGAAGAGGCGCAGGAGGTCCCGTTCGAAAAGGAGATCCACAAGGCGGCCAAGGTCAAGGCCCAGGCCCGCACCCTGGTGGGTTCGATCCTGGAGGACGCCCGTTTGGGCAGGCAGGTGACCCTGACCCCCGTCAAGGACGCGGTGCGGAACATGGCGGACTCCATGTTCCGCAATCCGGACGCCCTGTTGTCCTTGAGTCTCATCAAGCAGAAGGACGAATACACCTTCATGCACTCGGTGAACGTGGGGGTGTTTCTGATGTCGTTCTGCCGGGCGCTGGGGCTGAAGGAGGAGGAGATCGTCAACGTGGGGGTGGGGGGGATGTTGCATGACATCGGCAAGATGCGCACCCCGGAGGCGATTCTCAACAAGGCGGGCAAACTCACCGACGAGGAGTTCGCCATCATGAAGAAACATGTGGTGTTCAGTCGCAAGATCCTCTCCGAAACCCCCGGCATCGCCGAAATCAGCATGCACGTCGCGGCCCAGCATCATGAACGCCACGACGGGTCCGGCTATCCCCTGGGCCTGAAAGGGGATCAAATCAACCACTTCGGTCAAATGGCGGCCATTGTGGATGTCTACGACGCCATTACCTCGGATCGCTGCTACCACAAGGGCAACGCTCCCCATTTCGCCCTCAAGCGCATGTTGGAGTGGAGCAAGTTTCATTTCAGTCTCGAACTCTACCAGAAGTTTGTCCAGTGCGTCGGGATCTATCCCATGGGAACCCTGGTGCGTCTGGAGAACGGACTGCTTGGGGTGGTCATCCGTCCCAATCGCGACAGCCTGCTGCATCCCGTGGTCACGGTGCTCATCAACGGCAAGACCGGGCAACGTCTGGAGCCGCGCGAGGTCAACCTGATGGCCTGCCAGGGGGACCAGCAGTCCGGCTACTTCATCAAGGGGTATGAGGACCACGAAAAGTGGCAGGTCAATCCGGTGGCCTTCCTGGCCAACGCCAAGCTGTATGAGTGAGGTCGCTCCCCGGGCGTTTTCATGACGCGCACCTCGCGTCCCCGCCCAGGGGAATGCGTCCCTGGAGCAGCGCCAGGAATCCCTCCTTGCCGAGAGGGGGGGAGAAAAAGAAACCCTGAACATCGTCTCCACCCTGATTCCGCATGATGCGCATCTGTTCCAAGGTTTCCACCCCTTCCACCACCACATGCAGCCGCAGCTGCCGGGCCATGGAGAGGATCGCGGCCACGAAGGCGGTATTTTCCGATCCCTCCTTCAGGTCGCAGATGAAGGAACGGTCGATCTTGATGATCTGGATGGGGAGGCGTTTCAACAGGGCCAGGGAGGAGTGGCCGGTGCCGAAGTCGTCCATGGCGATGGAAATGCCCATGGCCCTCAGTTTCTCCAGCGTGGCGCACACCTGTTCCGTATTGCCCATCATCATGGTTTCGGTGATTTCCAGTTCCAGCTGGTACGGGGGAAAGCCGGTCTCCTCCAGGACCTCCCGCACCAGTTCCACCAGTTTGTCCCCGTCACGGAACTGCAACGCGGAGAGGTTGACGGCCAGCTTCAGATCGGAAAAGCCGGTCGCGGACCAGACCGCGGCCTCGTGACAGGCGGTGCGCAACACCCAGGCCCCGATCCGGGTGATCAGGCCGGTCCCCTCCGCCAGGGGAATGAACTGATGGGGAAAGAGGATCCCTTGCCGGGGATGGTCCCAGCGCAGCAGGGCCTCCATCCCGGAGATCCGGCCCGTGGTGAGGGTGATCTTGGGCTGGTAGTCGAGAAAGAACTCGTTTTGTTGACAGGCGTGGCGCATCTCCGCTTCCAGGGTCATGCGCTGGTGGGCCTGCTGATTGATCCGGGGCGAGAAAAATCCGAAGGTGTTGCGCCCGGACGCCTTGGCCTGATACATGGCGCTGTCGGCGTTCTTGGCCAACTCCAGCGCGCTGGTGCCGTCGTCGGGGAACAAGGCGATCCCCACGCTGCCGGAGATCGCCACCTCTTGACCCGGCAGCCGAAAGGGTATGGCGAGCTGTTCCAGGATTTTGCGCGCCACCAGTTCCACCATGGATTCATGAAGGATGTCGGAGAGGATGATGGTGAATTCATCCCCACCCAGACGCGCCACGGTATCGGACTTGCGCACCACGTTTTTCATGCGTTGGGCGGCCTGGATCAGCAGCAGATCCCCCGCGTCATGGCCCAGGGTGTCGTTGACCCACTTGAAGCGGTCCAGATCCACGAAGAGCAGGGCCATGCGGCTCTGGTTGCGTTCGCCGTGCAGGAGCGCCTGGCTTAAACGATCCTGGAACAGCTTGCGGTTGGGCAGTCCGGTCAGGGTGTCGAACTCCGCCTGTTCCCGCAGTTGCCGCTCCAGCCGTTTGCGCTCCTGGATCTCCTGTTGCAGCAGCTGATTGGTGCGCTCCAACGTCTCCCGTTGCTTTTTGAGCGCCAGATGAACCGCCACGCGG
>JADGCR010000160.1 GCA_015228895.1 Magnetococcales bacterium | reverse complement strand
GCTATCGCGGGGATTGGGAGTTCATCTATTTCTCGTGAGGGCAATCCGGCTTGCGCGGTGATCAGCCGCTCCGATACAACCGTATCCCCATCACGACAATTTCAGCGCGACGATGTGTGACAGGTCATGGCAAAACTCCTCATTATCGGCGCTTCCGGCTATGTGGGCCGTCATCTGTTCGCCGCGCTCGGTCCGGAGCGGGCTTTGGCCACCTGGTATTCCCATCCCTTGCCAGGGGGGGTCCGCTTCGACCCGGAAACGATGCGCCTGGAGGATTTGTCGATCCGGCCGGGCCGGTTCTCCCACGCCTTTCTGCTCCATGGCATGACCCGCATCACCCCCTGCGCCATGGATCCGGTGGCATCGGATCGGGTCAATGTGGCGCAGCTCGAAAGTCTGCTCCAGCAGTGCGCCGGCTTGGGGATCAAACCCATCTTCACCTCCTCGGACGCGGTGTTCGACGGCAGCCGGGGGAACCACTCCGAAACCGACCTCCCCAACCCCCTGCTGCGCTACGCGCGACAAAAATGCCTCATCGAGAGGTATCTGGCGGATTCCGGGATGGACCATGGGGTGATCCGGCTCCCCAAGGTCTACAGCGCCGCCGACGACGGCATCTCCCTGCTCAGCGTCTGGTGGCGGGGGATCCGACGGAACGAGACGATTCGCTGCGCCGTGGACCGGATCTTTTCCCCCATCGCGGTGGAGGACGTGGTGCGGGGGTTGATCGCCACGGTGGAAAAGGATCTCTCCGGCCTGTTCCATCTGTGCGGGCCGGAGGCGCTCTCCATGATGGCGCTTTTTGAGTTGTTCGCGCAACGCCTGCCCCCCTGCGCCATCGATCTGGCTCCGTGCCGCATCAACGACCTGGGCTTTCCGGAGACCTGGCCCCGGAACATCTCCATGAATCCCGCCCGCTTCATCCAGGCGACCGGCCTCGCGCCGCAGGCTCCGGCGACCGTGGTGGAGCGGTTTGTCCGGGGGTTGGGATTGCCATTGCCAATGGGTGAAAAAAAGGGGTAATCTTTCAGGATCGTTATCGTTAAAGAACCTTTCCATACCCCTTGGTTGCCTACAGAGTCCGTCATGGTGAATTTTCAAGAACGCGCAACACTCCAGCACACCCTGGCCGCCGGTTTTTTTGGCCGGCCCGTCCTGGTGGCCGGCGACCTGATCCTGGATCGCTACATCTGGGGGGAGGTCTCCCGCATCTCCCCGGAGGCCCCGGTTCCGGTGGTGCGAATTCTGCGGGAGACCGACCGGTGCGGCGGAACCGCCCATGTCGCGGTCAATCTGGCCAATCTGGGTCTGGCTCCCCGCATCTGCGGCTGGGTGGGGGAGGACGCGGACGGCCAGCGCCTCAAACGGTTGTTGCAGGGGGCGGGTGTGGCCACGGAGGCGGTCCACGCGCTCCCCGACCGTCCCACCATCGTCAAGACCCGCATCATCGGCGGACGCCAGCAAATGCTGCGCCTGGACCTGGAACAGACCGACCCGGCGCCGGAAGCGGTCTGGACCGCCTTCGTCGCCAGCGTGCTGGAGCAGCTCCACCGCGCGCCCCTGCCAGGGGCGGTCATCTTGTCGGACTATGGCAAGGGCACTTTGTCCGAGCCGGTCTGCCAGGCCATCATCCAGGCGGCGCGGGGCTTGAATGTCCCGGTGCTGGTGGACCCCAAGGGGATGGATTACCACAAATACCGGGGTGCCACGGCCCTCACCCCCAACCGCCGGGAGCTGGCCGAGGCCATTCCCATGTCCCCGCTGGATCTGGAGCCGCTGCTGGCCGCCGGTGAATCCCTGCGGCAGCGCATCGACGCCTCGTTTCTGGCGGTCACCCTGAGCGAACTGGGTATCGCCCTGATCGACGGACACACTCCACCCATCCGCATCCCGGCCACGGCCCAGGAGGTGTTCGACGTCTCCGGGGCCGGGGACGCGGTGATCGCGGTGCTGGCCGCGGGTCTGACCGCCGGGTTCCCGCTCCCCGACGCCCTCCATCTGGCCAATCTCGCCGGCGGGGTGGTGGTGGGCAAGGTGGGCACCTCCCCCATCCATCGGGAGGAGTTGCTGGCCGCCCTCACCTCGGAAGAGACCCAGGCCCAGGCGGACAAGGTCTGTTCCAGGGAGGCCGCCCTCTCCCGCATCGAGGGGTGGCGCCACAAGGGGGAACGGCTGGTCTTCACCAACGGCTGCTTCGACCTGTTGCACGCCGGTCACGTCACCTACCTGGAAAAGGCCCGCAAGCTGGGCAACCGCCTGATCGTGGGCCTCAATACCGACCGTTCGGTGCAGGCCATCAAGGGTCCCAACCGCCCGGTGATCCGTCAGGAGGACCGGGCCAGGGTGCTGGCCGCGCTGGAATCCGTGGATCTGGTCATCCCGTTCGACGAGCCGACCCCCATCGAACTCATCCGCGCCGTGCGACCGGCGATTCTGGCCAAGGGGGCCGACCATACCGAAGCCGGAGTGGTGGGGGCCGCCGAGAGCAAGTCCTGGGGCTGCCGGGTGGCCCTGATCCCCCTGGAGGAGGGCCGCAGCAGCAGCACCATCATGCAACACATCCAATCTTCCCAAGGAGCCACACCATGTACATCGTGACCGGAGGCGCCGGTTTCATCGGCGCCAATCTCGTGGACGTCCTCAATCGGCGGGGCGATACCAACATCCTGGTGGTGGACGACCTGAAACAGGGGGATAAATTCTACAATCTCCGGGATCTGCTCATCGCCGATTACATGGATCAGGGGGAGTTCAAGAAAAGCATCCGGGGGGGGCTGTTCCGCAACACCAGAGTGCGGGCCATTTTCCATCAGGGGGCCTGCTCCGACACCATGGAGTCCGATGGCCGCTACATGATGGAAAACAATTTCACCTATTCCAAGGAGTTGTTCCATTTCGCCCTGGAACAGAACATCCCGTTCATCTACGCCTCCAGCGCCGCCACTTACGGGGGGTCCGCCAGCTTCACCGAGCACCCGGACAACGAAAAACCCTTGAACGTCTATGGCTACTCCAAGCTGCTCTTCGACCAGTATGTGCTGCGCCACATGGCGCGGGCCACGGCCTCGGTGGCCGGATTGCGCTATTTCAACGTCTACGGCCCGCGGGAGTGCCACAAGGGGCGCATGGCCTCCATGGTGCATCAACTGCACCGGCAGTTGCGCACCACCGGGGTGGCCAGACTTTTCGCGGGCAGCGGCGGTTATGGCGACGGCGAGCAGGAACGGGATTTCATCTATGTCGAGGATGTGGTCAAGGTGAATCTCTTTCTCGCCGAAAGCGGCGCGATCCGTGGCATCTTCAACGTGGGAACCGGCGTCAGCCGCAGTTTCAACGCCGTTGCCCAAACCCTGATCCGGCAACTGGGGCGGGGAGAGATTCACTACATCCCCATGCCCGACGCCTTGCGGGAAAAATATCAGAATTTCACCAGGGCGGATGTCTCCCGTCTGCGCGCCATCGGCTACGACAGTCCGTTCCACTCCCTGGAGGAGGGGATACAGGCCTGTCTGCACGCCGAGCCATGCCCGACCCCATGAGCCGGAATGGGGCCATACTCGTGGTCGGACCCTCCTGGGTGGGGGACATGGTCCTGGCGCAGCCGTTGTTCAAATGGTTGCGCCAGGAGGAACCGGAAGTGGCCATCGATGTCCTGGCCCCCCTCTGGAGCCTCCCCCTTTTGACCCGCATGGAGGAGGTCCGCCAGGGCATCCCCATGCCGGTGGGCCACAAGGAACTGGGATTGGCCAGCCGTTTTCGTCTGGGTCGCACCCTGCGGGGGGCGTACCGGCAGGCGATCGTCCTGCCCAACTCCCTCAAATCCGCCCTGCTGCCTTTTTTTGCCGCCATTCCCAAACGCACCGGCTTTCTGGGGGAACTCCGCTGGGGTCTGCTCAACGACATCCGCCCCCTGGACAAACAGCGTCTGCCCCGCACCGTGGACCGTTTTGTCGCGCTGGGACAGTCCATCGACTCCCGATTGCCGGACCCGTTGCCACTACCGCACCTGATGGCGTCACCACCGGCGGGGTTGGCCCTGTTGCGTCATTTCGGGCTGGCCTCGGACCATGCCCCACTGCTCGCCTTGTGTCCCGGGGCGGAATATGGCCCGGCCAAACGTTGGCCGGTGGACTCTTTCGCCGCTCTGGCCCGCGCCAAGGCGTTGGAAGGTTGGAACGTGGTGGTGCTGGGTTCCGGCAGGGAGCATGCCCTGGGGGAGGGGATCGTCGCCCCGATCGCCCCCCTGGGGATCAATCTCACCGGGCGCATCTCGTTGGAGCAGGCCGTGGACGTGTTGGCGGCCAGCACCGCCGTGGTGACCAACGATTCCGGACTCATGCATGTGGCCGCCGCCCTGAATCTCCCCGGCGTGGCCATTTTCGGCTCCTCGGACCCCAAGCACACCCCGCCCCTGGGGGGTCGTCTCCAGGTGTTGTCCCTGGGGCTGGAGTGCGCCCCCTGTTTCCAGAGGGAGTGTCCCAAAGGCCATTGCGACTGTCTGCGGGGCATCACCCCGGAGCGGGTGCGGGAGGCCCTGTGAAGATTTTCGACCACAAACCGGCCCATTGGGGCGAGTGGCTGCTGCTTAGGGGGGTGATCGCCCTGATCCGTCAGGGGGAGTTGGCCGCCGCCTACCGCAAGGCCCGCTGGCTCTCCAGGGTGGGGCGGTCCCTGTTCCGGTCCGAATGGTCCTGGGCCTTGGCCAATCTGCAGCTGGTCTACGGCACCAATCTCACCCCAAGGCAGCGGGAGCGGCTGGCGGCGCTTGCCTTCGAGAATATTTTCTACAGTTACATGGAGTCCATGCGGGTCCACGACATCCGGTTCCAGGACGAACACCCGGAACGGTTGCGGGCGGTCCATGCCCTGGGACGCGGGGTGATCGTCTGCGGGGTGCATGTGGGTTGCTGGGAACCGGGCTTGAAACGACTGGCGGGCATCGCCTCCCCCGCGGCGATCCTCTATCGCCACGCCAACAACCCCCTGAGCGAAAAGACCTTCATGGAACTGCGCGCCGATTACGGGGTGGAGTGGATCTCCCGCCAGGCGACCCGTGACGTGGTGCGGGCGTTGCAGGAAAAAAAGGTGCTGGGCTTCATGACCGACATCAACACCCGGGAAGGGGCGGTCACCGCCCCCTACCTCGGCGTGCCCGCCCAATGTTTTCCCGGACCCGCCCGGTTGTCCATGCGTTATCAGTGTCCCCTCATTCCCATCATCGCCACCCGCGAGGCACCGGGACGGGCGCTTTTCCGGGTGGGGGAACCCATCGAGCCGAAATCCGGTGTTGCCATCGAGAGTGGACAGATCGAATTGGGAGGTAAAGCCATCC
>JADGCR010000015.1 GCA_015228895.1 Magnetococcales bacterium | reverse complement strand
CGGAAAACCGCTGGGCCTTTGTCGGTCTTGTAGCAGCGTATGCCTTCAAAGACGCCAAGACCGTAGTGCAGTGTATGGGTCAGGACATGGACTTTGGCCTCCCGCCACTCAACGAGTTGTCCGTCCATCCAGATTTTTCCGTCTTTGTCGTGCATGGGAGCGCTCATCTGTTTTGAGGTTGTTGGATTGGGTTCGTCTGTCGATGCTGTGATTCTATCATGAATGCCCGACGTTTGGGACCGGACAAAAGACGCTGTTCATCGAATTTTGTCCCTGTTTTTCGTTGGGTGGGATGGGGGGTGGCTGGTCTTTTTTGGCATTGTTTTTGCTTTTATTAATGAAATAAATCCATTGTGACGGTTCTTTGCGGTGTTTCATCGCCGGACGAGCGAGATTGACAAAAATGAGCGAATCCTTGTTTCCGACCATTCATGCGTATAGCAGAAAACTGGAACTGATGCCAGCATCCAGAGCAGGCGAGGAGAGAAATCGTGTCACCGAGCAGAGCAGGGTCCCTTTTCAGGATTTTCTGCCAGGGGTCAATCCCGGATCCGACCCCGGAACCTCGCCCGTCCCGGAGGAGAGGGAGATGCGGGTCGCCGCCCTGGTCGAGTCCGACACCCCGGCCCGGCTGGACGACGCCCTGGGGAACGAGAAGCTGGAACAGTTGTATGCGTCGGGAAAATCCCTTCTGGGAGGGAGAGTGGGGGGATGGACGGTGGTCGCCCCCACGGTCCAGTCCGGAGGGGCGGGGGGCGAGGTGGCCGGGAGCGCGGGATTCAGGATCTACGCCCGTTCCCGTGACGAGGTGCTGGAGGTGTCCAGGAGTGGGGAGCCTCCCGAAGCACCCGGCGGTCGGGTGGATGGGCGTCGCTAGTGTGGGCTTTGTGGAGCAGGCAACAAAGCATGGGTATTGCGTTTGAATGATGTTGACCATTTTTTTTTGAAAGGAATTCCCATGAACAATCGAAGTGCCGTGACTCAAGCGGAAATAATGATTACTCTGATGCAACTGGAGCGGGAGGTGGAAAAGGAGCGACTCGATTGCGCCCGTCCCCTGATCGACGCGTTGCGGCATGCCCTGGTGCGGGACGCCCAACTGGCCGGCACCCCTCCCGGAACCTTGACCGTGCAGGGTTGGTTCTCCCTGCTGGCGCGCTGGGAAGATGAATTGCAACGCATTCCTCCCAGAAGGGCGCGTTTTGTCAAGAGTTTCTTCCAGGAGTTGCAGGAGCGCGCGGATGTGGCGGGTTCGCCCATCGGCATGGCGGTGGGCGAGTTGACCATGCTGCTGGATGCGGTCACGTTTGTCGATGCGACGCGCGCCGCGGCCTGACTTGCAAAATAATCTCTTTTCGCGTTGCAAGGTGGAGGTTTTTTGGTATGCTGTTTGAACAGAATATTGTCAACATTGGCTAGCACTTTTCAACGGCATCGACTTTGATCATGGAAGCGGTTCATTCAGCGCCAGCGCCTTCATCCCGCTCTCCCGACAGCCGCCACTCCAGTCGGCGGATTCAATATTTTGCCGCGAAAAGCTACGCGCCCATCTGGCGCGCCTTGCGCACCGCTCTGGTCCAGGCCGAGGGGATCATTCTCCTCACCGGACCGGAAGGGAGCGGCAAGAGTACCCTGCTCAAGCGTCTGCCAGGGATCCTCCCGGACAACCGGGACATGGTGGTGATCCGCTCGGTGGAGATCCCTTTTCCGGAATTTCTGCAAAAACTGACCCTGGCGACCACCCTCTCCAAGAGTGTGGACGCGGGGGGACTGTCGCCGGTGGATCCCCCCCCGGAGTCCAACACGCCGGAATCCGATTCCCCGTTCAACGAACAACCCGCCATGCCCGTCATGACCTTGCAGGATTTGACCTTGGCGCTGGAGGAGCGGGTTGCCATGGGGCGCAAGCTGGTGCTGGTCGTGGACCAGGCCCATCTCCTGAACTATGACCAGTTGCGGTTGCTGGAAACCATGGTCCGTTTCGCCACGGAAGGGGTCAAACCCGTGCAACTGCTCCTGGTGGGAAGACAGGAGCTGCGCACCGTGTTGTCCGCCGAGGAGGTCAAACCCTTTGCCGGGCTGGTGGTGGGGCGCTGCGAGATGACCCCGTTGACCCGTGGCGAGGTGTGGGATTATCTGGAGTTTCAACTGGAGCATGCGTTGGGTTGGCCGGTCCGGGTCTCCTGGTTCGCCTGGATGGAGTTTCACAGTTATTCCCATGGCATTCCCCTCAAGATCGACATGGTGTTGAAGCGGTTGGCGCCCCTGGCGAAACAACGGAACGCCAAAGTGATCAAGCGATCCCTCGTGCGTCTGGCCATGACGATGGGCAAACCGTTGCAGCGCGGCTCCCTCTTCGGACCGGTCTTTCTGGATCGCGCTCCCATGATCGCAGGCGCTGCCGTGGTGCTGACCGGTCTGCTCTATCTGTTGTACGGGACCCTCTTTCCCGCGTCGGTCAAGCCCGCCACCCCCTCCGGGGCGGCGGCTGGAGCGACCAGAAAGGGTGGCTCCGGAGAGAACACCTCGTATGTGCAGGTTTTCAAGGGGGACGCGCCCAAACCCCCCTCCGAGGCCGCCAAGGTGGAAAAACCGCCCCTGCCCAAGGAGGCCAGACCCTCCGAGGAGAAAACCGAAGGCAAAACCCCGGCGCCCAGGAAACGGTATTGGGATCCCAACGCGCCGCCACGCCCGGAACCGGTCCTGCCGGTGCCGGAGCGCTCGGATACGATGGTGACGTTGCCCGCGATGGAGAGATCGAGCGATGTGCTGGAATCCTCCCCGCAACGGGAGATCCCGGATCCGGAGTCCTTCAGAAAACGGTATCAAAACGCCAAGGCGTTGCGTTCATCGGTGGTGCCACTGCCGGAAGCGGAGTCGGAGCCGACGCCGGCGTTGCCTCTGGCGCCGGAAAATCTGCCCAAGCCATCGACTGAGGTGGGCGGCGCGAAAACAATCCAACCACCGGTCAAGGTGACACGACCCGAATCCGCTCCGGCTCCGGCGCAGCGTCCCACCGAGATGGTGGAAAAGCCGGGGGTCAAATCCTCGGTCGCCAGGGAGACGGTCGCAGCCAGGGAACCACCCCGGAAGGAGCCGTCCAGGGAGTCTCCCAGGGAGCCAGCCGTGGCCAGGGAGGCGGTGGACAAGGAGTCATTGCACCTGAAGCACAGCGCCATGCGTCTTGCAGTCAAGGATCAGGTTGCCAGGGAGCCGGTTGCGAACAAACCGGTGGTGGCGAAACCACCCGTCAAGGAGCCTGTGGCCAGGGAGCCGGCTGGAACCAGGTCGGCCGCTCCCTCCGCCCCGAAGGGAACGACTCCCGCAGCCCAACTCCAGTCTGCGGAATCGTTGCCCCATGTCTCAGGGGTGGCGACGGAAAAATCATTTCGTGGAGTCGGAAAGTTGTATGTGTTGCAGATCGGTTCTTTCTCCAATGTGGAAAAGGCCGAACAACTCATGAAATCCCTGGCGGGGAAGGGGCGCGATCCCTATGTTCATTTGTTTGAAAGAGACAAGAGACGCTGGTTTTCGGTGCGGATGAACTATCGTGGCCGGGACGCGGCGCAACGCATGGCAGAGACTTTGGGCCGGCAGGCCAATGTCTCCGCCAAGGTTCTTGAACTCAATTATGAGTGACGTGAACGCCGTCAGTTGACGGCGTTCATGGCGGTGCGAATCCGTTTATCCGCCTCCGCGGCCACGTTGGAGAGTTCCGGATGGCGGATCATCGCTCCCATGGCTTCCGGGTTCATGGCGGCGATTTCCACTTCACCCTGGGGATTCTCCCGCACCACCACATTGCAGGGCAGAAACACCGAGACATCAGGCACCGCCAGCATGGCGCGATGGGCCAGATGGGGATTGCAGGCTCCCAGAATGAGGGTCTTTGGGGTATCCACGTTCAATTTTTTCTTCAGGGTGGTCGCGACATCGATTTCCGTCAGGATGCCGAAGCCCTGTTCGGCCAATGCGGCCTTGATGGCCTGGACCGTGGTGTCGAAGTCGCTGGCGACGGTTTTTTTCAGGGCGTATGGGGTGGTGGTATCGGGCATTGTTTTTACCTGTTGATTAAGTGGTTGTGTGTCAGGAATCCTTCTTCCGGTTCCCATCCCGGTCTCTGGGAGCGACGCCGCCGCCGTGGAGCAGGTCGGAAGGGGCGGTGTCTCCCCGCAGGGGGAGTCGCAATAGCAGAAAGATCGTCACGCACGCCACCACGGCGTAAACCTCGCCAATGGTGATGAGAATCTCCTGCCAGGGGAGGGGCAGGGCCTCGAAGTCGTATCCGGGAGGCAACAGATCCTGATAGCGGGAGATGATCCCCTTGAAGCCGTCATCCAGCAGATAGCGCAACGCCGGTATCATGCCGAAGACGGCGACACACCCGGCGGTCAGGGTGGCCAGGAACATCTGCCAGAGGAGCTTGCCGTATATCCCGGTCCAGGTGAAGCCCCTGGACAACAGAATCCCGTAGTGATGACGCCGGTGTCCGATGAGGGTGCCCGCCTGGGCCAGCAGCAGAGCGCCCAGAAAGATCCCGAAGGTGACCGCGTAGGCCGGGGTCATGGTGGAAAGGAGATCACTCAATAAATTGAAACGGTTGAGGGCGTCCTGGTACATGGAGTGGATGTTGAAGGCCGGTCGGCCATCCTTGGTGCGCACCGACATCAGCGCGCGAATTCCTTTGCTCAGACGGGTGGGATCGGGCATGTAGATGCGCACCGCGGAGAAGGAGGTGCCCGATTCCGTCACATCCCAGGGGGCGTAAATGAGAGGTTGTCCCGCTTTGGGCCGACCGTTGGCGCACAGACTCTCCCGCAAGGGGTTGTCGTGGGGAAGACGATGACAGGGCATCCACAGTCGGTGGTTGTCGTCGTGATTGAGCACATCCCACCCCTCATCCCCACCCCCCTGACGCTGGTAACCGGCCGGGGCGGGAATCTGGGGACGGGCGCAACGGTTCTCCGAGACTTTGGGCAGGCCCAGCAATCCGGATTTGGTCAACTCCTCCTGCAGACACTGGGCGTGGGCGGCAATCTCCCCCTTGGGATAGGAGGCGGCGGTCAGACGCCGGTACTCCTCGGAATCCCCGATTCCCTTGGACTTGACGTCGAAGCGGATCTCCGGGAAGTGAAAGGCCGCCAGCAGGGCGTGATAGGTGGACAGGGGAAACAGAAACGCCACTTTCTCCATGGCGGGAATGTGATGCACCCAACGTACCCGGAAGGGGACCAGTTCCTCGGTGTTGCCGATGCCCACATCCAGCCAGATGGCGTCCAGGGCGTTGCGCAGCGAGTCCTGGGGCGGCTTTTCCGGCAGACGACGCAGTTTTTTCTGCCGCAGGATCGGTTGAATCGCTTCCCGGTAGGATTCGTAGTTGAACCCTTCGGCAAACAGGGATTCGCTCAACACCACGGTCAGGGGCAGACCCAGCCAGCCGTCGCTTTTCTGACTCTGCTCCTCGTTCCATTCCTTGGGAAGTTCCATGTTCCAGAGGGGATCGTCGGGGTAGACGGCCCAGCCGATCCAGGGGGAACCGCTGTCCCAGGTTCCGCTGCCGGGCAGGCGGATCTTGGGGGAACTGTCGCCGATCTGCCGGTAGGGGTGGGTGGTGACCCCAAAGGACTCCCCGGGGATCTTTTTTTCCATCTCCTTGAGACGACCCAACAGGTCGGTGCCGATACCCTGGTGATTCTCCCAGTGGGCCGTCACCCAGACCGGCACCCCGCTGGGGCGCAGGGTGCCCAGAAGGGCGTCGGTGAATCGTTCCAGCAGTCCCGCCCGCGTGCCCACCAACAGCAACGCCATGCAGATGACCAGGGCCAGCAGCAATGTCAGCCACGCGAAGTCCCGTCCGCCACTGGCGCAGCCAAAACGTCCACAGACAAAAGAGCGCCAGTACGCCTTGGCGCCCAGGGAAGTCCATACCGGCGTCCAGCGGCGCGCGACCTTCTCCCTGGACTGGGGGGGGTCGTTGGGGGATGGGGTGTCTGCCATATTCAAGGAGGAGTCTCGGTGCTCTTGCCGCCCCCTTTGAGTCTTAGATGACAACGGTTGTTGGCCACCATCAGCCAGTGATTCACCCTGGGGTCCAGGGCGTCGGATTGATGGTGGGTCACCCAGATGACCATGCGATCCCCGGTGGTGAGCCAGCGGTCCACCAGGGACATCACTTCCCGGCGGGTTTCGGAGTCCAGGTTGCCGGTGGGTTCGTCGGCGAACAGGACGTAAGGATCGTGAATCATCGCCTGGGCCAGGGCGACCCGCTGGAACTGTCCCCCGGAGAGTTGATTGGGATAACGCTCCAGAAACTCCTCCGGGGTGGTCTCCTCGATGCGGCTGCCGTTCTTGTCACGCAACAGCACCCGGTCCATGGCCGCGTGAACCTTGCGGTCCATCTCCGCGGAGGAGATGCCCCCCTTTTGCTCCAGGGGATAGCGCAGGTTCTCCCGGACGCGCAGATAGGGGGTCAGGGTGCTGCTTTGATAGGCGAAGCCGAAACAGCGACGACGGATTTCCGTCAAACCCAGGGTGGAGGCATCGGTGTCCAGACCTTTTGGCCCCCAGGCCGCCTGACTGCCGTCGGGAAAGGTCCAGCGCACCCACCCCTCCGTGGGTCTTTTGAGAAAAGTCAGCAGATACAACAGGGTGCTCTTGCCGCTGCCGCTGCGTCCCAGCACCGGCAGACGACCGGAAATGGCGTCGGCGTCCAGCTTCAAGCCGCCAATCTGAAGATTGAAATCTCCCCAACCCACAGACGCGGCTCGAACCTGAACCCCCCATGTCATGGCAAATATTCCTGTGGAATCCAATAGCCCCGCATGCCGCCGATGTCGTGGCTGAACCGGTAGGCCTTGTCGGGACCCAACGGGGCTTGTTGAATGGCGTCCGTGATCTGCGGCAGGGCGCGACCACTGGCGGTGGCGTCCGGGCATTGACGGGGTTGATAAGGCACGGTCTTGAAAACCGGGCGCACATGATCCCGCTCCACGATTTCCAGCATCTCCTTGGACTTGATGGCCCACAACGCCAGCCGTCTGAGTTCACAGGTGGGAGCGGCCAGGATCTCCTGTTTGGCCTTGTCGAGCATGGGCTTTTTGTTGGCGTCCAGAACCACCAGACGGCCATCCTTGTTGCGGGCGGTGTTCTCCGCCGACAGGGAGGGGACGTGATAGCTCAACAGGGGGCTGTGACGGCGCACAGGCAGTCCGCCGCGCCGCTGGGCGTATTCCGCGGGCGTTTCGCCGGAGACATCGATGGGCGGACGACGGATCTCCTGTTGCAGGCCAAGTATCATGGCGCTGATCAGGGCGCGTCTGAGTTGCGATTCGGGCAAGTCGAAATATCCTTCGAATCCTTTCAGGATACGGATCCACGAGGAGAGCGCGCCGCTGCTGATCCAGAGTTCCTCGGCCACCTTGTCGTCGGCTTCGATGTAGCCGATGCGGGTGGTGTCGTAAACACGGTCTTCGCATTGATTGCCCAACTCTCCACAGCTACCACGCTGTAAAATGTGCCAATAAACGCCGGGGATGTCAATTCTTTCCCTTTTCAATCGATCAATCACCGCGTTCAGGGCCGCGCCCCCCCGGATATCCAGGATGATTTCGTCGATCAACGCGCTGCTGGAGAGTTTTTCCACCGTCGAGACCAGGCGCGGAATCAGGTTGGCCTCCTCCATCCGCAGGGCGTGATCCTTCACCGCGCCGGAGGTGACTTCCGTGGCGGGGAGGCTCTGTTCCAGCAGGTATTTGGTCTGCTGCTCGAACTGCTCGTAGGCGATTTTATAGGATTGCGCATGTTTGACATGCTCCCCGCGGAACGGGGTCTGGATGAAAAACGGGATGACGTTGTTGGTCTTGGTGCCCGCGTCGCTGTTGCCGCGCATCAGTCTGGCCAGCACGTCCCGGTTGACGGGTTGGGCGTATTTGGCCACGGCCCGCACCCTGCCGTGGGCGTCCACCTCGTTGCGGGTCGCGGTGTAACCGTTGTCGCCGATCACGAAGAGCAGCTTGAGATTGTCCGGGCAGGCGGTCAGATCCTGCTTGAGGGACTGATTCAGGCCGCCGTAGAGGTTCTCCTGGTAGTCGTCCGCCTCATCCCCCTGGGTCACCTTGACCCCGGCGATGGCCTGCTCGAATTTCACGAACTCCCGTTGCTGCCCGGCGGTATCCAGGTCGCAGGCTTCTGGCAGGGGAAACCCTTCGCCCACCCCGTCGCCGGGGGTGTTGGGGAACAACTTGTCCGCGTAGGGGTCGCGGAAGACGCGGAAGCCGAAGCGGAACTGGGTATCCTTGAAACCCTGGGTGTTTTTCAGGGTATGGATGATCTCCTGGATCACCCCCCGTTTTTCCGGCGTGCCACGCACCGCGTCGATGACCGGCTCCATGCTGGCGGTGGCGTCCAGCAGAAAGAAGATGTCCACCCGTTTCTTGGCGGTCAGGTTCTTGAATTCCGGCATGATGCGGCTGGCCAGCGTCGGGGAGATGGCCACCTTCTCGTCGCTCACCCGGCGTCCCACCAGGCCGGGGCGGGCCAGGGCCACCTTGTAGAACAGGCGCTGCCCGGATTCGGTCTCGACACTTTCCGGGGCCACGTGCTGGTTTTTGGCGTCCACCATATCCAGCACCGGAATGCGCAAAGAGGAGCGGAACCACTCCCGGCCACCGACGACCGGTTGACAACTCTGCTGGTTGTGACCGACCGCGTCTTCCAGGCGTTCGTAGGTGCAGATGGTGCCGGGGGTTTTCTGGTCCGGGGCCATCAGGCTCTCCTTGGGACGCAGACTGAAGGCGTTGTTCCATTGGAATCCATTGGTCTTGTCCACCCAACCCAACAGGATGTCGTCCTCCTCCAGGCGGTAGCGGTCCGCCAGCAACACCGCCTTGTCGGTTTCGTCGAAGACAAAATACATGTGAAAACGGGAGGCCCCTTCACGACAATGGCCCGCGCCGCCCACGCAGGTTTTGAGTTCCGGGTCCTGGAAGGGTTGCACCTTGGGTTCCTGTCCGGATTCGTCCCTGGCCACGGTGGAGGTCTTGATGAAGAACTTCATCTCCAGTCCGGAGTCGCTCTTGATGGGGAGATTGCGGCACAACAGATCGCTCTTGGCGGTCCAACCCGTCACTTCCGGGCGCTCCTTGTAGCGAAAGGCGCGGATTTTGACCCGATCCTTCTTCTCTTCCAGGATTTCGGCCTGCTGGTTGAAGACCAGTGCGCCGATCTTCTTGTCGCCGGTGTTCTGATCGTACAGGGTGGTGTCGTGGCGCAACACCCGCGCCACCCCCGCCCATTGCAGCTTGTCGTTTTGATAGAAGCCGGAAAAGTCGTAGGTTGCGCAACTTCCCGGTTGATTCTCCCTGGCTTCGCTGGGACAGGGGGCCGCCGCCAGCGAAAGGCAGGCGGTCAACAGGAGGGTTCGGGGCTTGAGTCGGATGTTCACGGATTGAAATCCCCATAAAGTGTCATTGAATTGGCATGAAATGGTTGCACCATCGGTCAGGGCCTGGCCGGGGTGGAATGTCGTTTGAGCGAGCCATTGTCCTGGTTGTTGCCCGCGGCCTTGATCGCCACCCGGAATCCGGCGACGGACAACATGGCAGGCATGCATGTTGCGGACCGAACTTCAGGCAAAGGCACAAGATCGTCCTCTCCCACCAGATAATACCCGCCGGCGCAGGCGCTGGAGGTCCATTCCCGCGCCCCCCAGAGCAGCATTTTCAAGGATTCCTCGTTGACGTACCGGGCCAGGTCGGTGGATTTCTGCGCCCCGTTGAGCAGGATCGCCGCCGCGCCCCATTGCTCGCGGGAGGGCAGGGTGTAGGCGCATCCGGTTTGCTGGCCCAGCCAGTCGGTGTAATCCCAGGCCGCTTCCCAGGAGATCCCCTTGACCGAAGTGGTCTCGGAATCGTCCCGGTTCCAGTGCAGCCCGATGCGGGATTTGAGGCGTTCCTTTTCCGCGCCCTGCTCCATGTGGTCCACGAAGGCCACATAGCGGCGGAACGCCTTGATGGACACTTCACGTTTTTCCATCAAAAACGGCTCCTTGATGGCGATTTTTTGCAGTCCGTGGGGGGCCAGGAACGGTTTCAGTTCCTGGTAGATGTTGGATAACTGGTATTCTCCGGTTGGCACCGGGAACAGATCAGGATACAGTGTGCCATCCGGCCATTTGGTCAGACAGGCTTGCCAGGGCAGCGTGACCGCGGGCGTCGGCTTGAACAGGGTGATCAGCAGACCCACGCCCCCCGCGAGCAGGAGCGCTCCCGCTCCCAGGGCGAGGGGCTTTTTGTATGCGATCAGCGGGTTGCGCCGCTTGACTTCCCGGGTCGGAGCGCTGACGGGTTTGCGAATCGCCCCCTGGGTCCGTTGGAAGTTTCTGCGGTTTTCGCCAAAGCGACGTTTGATGTTCAAGGCTTCCCCAGAGTGCAATGCTTTTGTTGCGAAAAAGTGCGACACCTTTGAGAAAACGGCTCTCTCTGTCCGCCAATGTTCCGGCAGCATGGTAGCCAAGATTACGGAATCAATAAAGCAATTTTCGCGCCAAAGGAGAAACGAGCGTGAGCGAAGAGGTGCCCAATCTGGTGGTGATCCTGGACCATCCCGCCCAGGCCGGCAATGTGGGCGCAGTGGCCAGGGCCATGGGCAATATGGGATTTTTCCGCTTGCGACTGGTCGCGCCCCGCCAGTTCCCCCATCCCGACGCGGACGCCTTCGCCGTGGGATACAGGGAAATTCTGCAACAGGCGGAGCTGTTTCCGGATGTGGACTCGGCGGTTGAGGATGTCCACTATCTGGTGGCCACCACCAATCGGTTTCGGGGACAACGACAAACCTTGCTCACACCAAGGGAATTGGGGGAACATTTACCGGTTCTGCTCGCCCGGCCCGGCCTGCTGGTGGGCATTCTGTTCGGCACCGAACGCACCGGCCTGTTGACCGGAGATGTGGCGCGGGCCAGCGCGATCTGCAATGTGCCCACTTTCGGGGGAGAGGGTTCCCTCAATCTGGCCCAGGCGGTCCTGATCGTGCTGTATGAAGTGATGTTGGGGCTGGGCCGGAGTCGTCCCATGGTCCACGCCCCGGAACGGGACGCGGAGCCGGCTCCCGCCGGGGAGATGGAGCGCCTGTTCGTGCATATGGAGGAGACGTTGAGCGCCATCGGGTTTCTCAAACCCAATCAGGGGCGGCATATGATGGGCAGCGTCCGCGCCCTTTTTGGTCGCGCGGGCTTGGATCGCAGAGAGGTGGCCATTCTTCGTGGCATCCTCCACGAGGTGCGCGCTTTCCGCGACCGCGTTTGAGTCAGTGATTGCCACTCGTCGCCGACGCTGGAAATTTAAGGTACGAGACCATCAATTTTTTCTTCCGTGCGCTGTCGGACAGGGGGTCCGGGGGCAGAAAACGTTCCTCCTGTTCGTGTTGCTGACGGATTTTGCTGGAGCGCGCCCGCAACACCTTGTTGAACAACTGGCTGGCATGCATGTTCTGTTGGGCCTCAACACCTTCGACCGGAGCTTTGACATCGATCAGTTTGAAGAGATCGTCCAGTTTGGTTTGCAGTTCCGGTGTGGCGTTGAGCATGGAGACCTTGTGCAGTTCCGGGTCCAGGGCCTGGAACAACTGGAGAAACATGCCCAGGGACGAGGGGTCGATCTCCCGTACCCCGCCCAAATCGAAACGCAGGGTGGTCTGACCGGAGATGGTGATTTTGGCAATCAATCTCGTGAAGGCACGATAGGTTCGAAAGGAGATTTTTTTTCCTTTGAAACGGATGATCCATTCGTTGTCATTGATGTCGATAATCATCATCAACCCACTTCGCTGGCGGTTCGTTTCGGTTTGGTTCTTTGAAGGTCGTTTGAAGTGTAACAGAGTGTGCGGGTGAATACAATTCGAAATTTTCATGTGGCCGATTGTTCTGGCGAATGGTAAGCTGGTCTTGCCATGATCGCTGTTTTCTGACCATTTTTTCGGGTCGATCTGGAGCTTTTTGGGTTGGGGATGAAGTGTCATGAGAACAGAATTTCACGAGAAACTGCTTGCCAAGCTGGTCGATGTGGGGGAAGTCCGTTTCAATCTTGCCCATGAGCGGCTGTTCAACATCATTATTGACGCTGACGAGATTCTGGGCGTGGCCGCCCTCGCGGACCGCATGCTCACCCGTGAAGAGCAGGATGCTCTGGCCGAATATTGCGATGATTTGCTCTCGTATGCGAAAGCCCATTTTTCTGAGGAAGAGCAGTTCCTGTTCGAAAGACGCTTTCCGGATGCCCTCTCGCATCAGGCCATCCACCATTCCCTGGTCGCAGCGTTGAACAATCTGCACAGGAAAATGCTGGAAGGCAACGAGGCGGATTTGAAGGCGCTGCGGCGCTGGCTGCTGGAGTGGTTGTTGACTCATGTCAACCAGGAGGATTATGCTTATGCGAACTATTTCGCCAGGCAGTAAACGGGTCCGGTTGTGGTCCGGTGGCAAGCTGGCTGGTGACGTGGCGTGGTACGACGTCAAGACCGTCTGCCTGCCGCGTCTGTCGGGAGGAAAGCTCCCAACCAGCGTATCGGCTTGCACGACATGTCAGCCATGAGGTCTTGGATCAAGCCTGTGCTTTTGGGGGCGGGGATCATGCTCCTTGGCGTCTCCCCCCTGGCGGGCGGGGGTGATGTGGCCCATTTGGCGGACAGCAAGTGTCAGGAGTGTCATCTCTCCGCCAGGGTGGAACCGGACAAGGCCCGTCTGCTCGTCGCCAGTCAGGAAAAGCTGTGTGCCGGCTGTCATCCCAAGGCCATCCAGATGAGCCATCCTTCCGGTTTTGTCCCGCGACGTCCCTTGCCCGCCGGTTTTCCCCTGGACTGGAAAGGGGAGTTGACCTGCGCCTCCTGTCATCACATTCATGGAAAACAGCCGGGTTTGCCACGGGTTGCCGCCACCGGCGCGGACTTGTGCCGCGCATGTCACGACGACTCCTTTTTTATCGCCTTGTCGGAACAAGGCAAGAGAAAGCCGTTTGCGGTCCATGAGGAGCGCGCCCCCCCTCCTGTGGCGGTCGTGGTCCTGGACGCCTTGTCCCGTCATTGCATGGAGTGTCACGACGACAAGGGGGGGACGGCCCAGGAGCGGGTGAGTTTGAACGCCAAAGGAGTCGTGCGTCACATGAGCAACGCTCTGAGTCATCCGCTGGGCGGGTTGTACGTCATCCTGTCCCAATTCGGCGGCTATCGGCCCGTTGGGTCACTGCCGGAAACGGTGCTCCTGCAAGATGGCAAAGTGGGATGTCTCTCTTGCCATGAAAAATACCGTGCTCAGGAACACGGTGGTGTGATCGTCACCCGGTATGAATCGGTTTGTCACGCGTGTCATGTGCAGTAGCGTTGTCGGCCGCGCCACGGGGGTGCGGGGTTCCGTCCATGGCGCTGCGGCAGGGCAGGGTTTCTGTGGTCCTATTGCGCGATGGCCGTGGCGCGCATCTCACGAATCACGGTCACGCGGATCTGGCCCGGATAGGTCATCTCGTTTTCAACCCGTGTGGCGATTTCGCTGGCAAGGGTCATGGCCCCCTCGTCCTTGACCCGATCATAGGCGACCATCACCCGCAACTCCCGACCGGCTTGAATGGCGAACGCCTTTTCCACGCCGGGGAATTCCATCGCCAGTCCCTCCAGCACTTCCAGACGCTTGATGTAGGTCTCCACGTTCTCGCGTCGGGCGCCGGGACGGGCGGCCGATAGGGCGTCGGCGGCGTTGATCAGGGGGCCATACACCGAAATGGGCTCGATATCGAAATGGTGGGACCAGATGGCGTTGACCACCAGGGGATGTTCCTTGCATTTCTTGGCGATTTGTCCACCGATCACCGCATGGGACCCCTGCACCTCGTGGTCCATCGCCTTGCCGATGTCATGCAGCAGACCGCACCGTCTGGCCAGGTTGAAATCCAACCCCAACTCCTCGGCCATCAGTCCGGCGAAACGGGCCACCTCCACCGAATGGGAGAGCACGTTCTGGGTATACGACGTGCGGAACTTCAGGGTGCCCACCAGTTTGACGATATCGGGATGGATTCCGGTCAAACCCAGCTCGAAAATCACCTGCTCGCCGGCCTCCCGGATCTCGTTGTTGACGTTTTTTTCCGCCTTGCGCACCACACTTTCGATGCGCGCGGGGTGAATGCGGCCATCGGTGATCAACTCCTCCAGGGCCTGACGCGCCACTTGTCTGCGCACCGGATTGAAACCGGAAATCACCACCGCCTCCGGGGTGTCGTCGATGATCAGATCGCACCCGGTGGCCGCCTCCAGGGCGCGGATGTTGCGTCCCTCCCGGCCAATGATGCGCCCCTTCATCTCCTCGGAGGTGATGGCCACCACCGTGACCGTGCGTTCCGCGACAAACTCTCCGGCCAAACGCTGGATGGAGGTCGCGATGATCTCCTGGGCCTTGCGGTCCGCGTTCTCCTTGGCTTCGTCCTCCGAGCGCTTGAGGAAGTTGGCCGCTTCCCTCCGGACCGCCTCCTGCAAGCCGATCATCAGTTGCGCCTTGGCCTCTTCCGTGGTCAAACCGGCCACCTCCTCCAAACGGCGTCCGATCGTCTCCTCCTGCTTCAGGCAGGTCTCCTTGCGGGACTCCAGGGCGCGGATTTCCTGGTCCATCTGGGTGCGCCGTCGTTCCAGTTCGTTTTCCCGTTGATCCAGTTGATCGAACTTGCGGTCCAGTTGTTCTTCCCGTTTGTCGAAACGCTGTTTCAGACGATCCAACTCCTCCTGGCGGCTGCGGAACTGTTCTTTCAGTTGTTCCTCGATGCGCAGTCGTTCGGTTTTGGACAACAGTTCGATCTCGCGCGCCGCGGCCTCGGTTTTCTCCTCCGAGGTGCGCATGACCAGTTGCAACCGTTCCTCTTTTTCTTGCAGGGTCTGGAGTTGCTGACGACGCCATTGGTACAGGAAGAGCAGGGAAAGGGCGACACCGGAGGCAATGCCTATGATGAGGGTGAGGATATTCATGAATGAAATCCCTTGAATGGATCGTCAACCGGCCTTCGGTCCGCCGGCAGCACGAAAATGCATTAACATGGATGGGGGTTCGCGCAGAGGTGAACACCCGCTTCGGTCACGACCCAACCCATGGGAACGTCATGGGGCTGCCGGGGCACAACCGGTACTTCCTGAAACGCGTACGCCAAGCCGACCAGTTGCGTGCCGCTGAAATCCCTCCCGCCATGACGTGACAGGGCGCGGTCGTAATATCCGCCGCCAAAGCCGAGTCGGCCGCCGGACCGGTCGAATCCAACCAGTGGCTGAAAAATCAGATCCAGTTGGCCAGGATCCGGCAAGCCGGGATCGAGAGTCGATGGAACCGGTTCCAGAATTCCAAAAGACCCTTGACGCAAAGGTTCGCCTGAGTGGTACGGGACAAAGCGCAGGGAACGTGTTCTTTTGTCTGCGATCGGGAGAAAAATTTCCTTCCCGGAACACGCTGCATCGAGGAGAAGCAGGGAGGGATCGACTTCATTGTCAATCGGTTGGTACAACCCGATTCTGCGCGCCCGTTGGTAGAACCGGGCTGTCACAACATGACGCACAATGGCCGATGAGCGGACGACGACCTGATCCCGGGACAACTGTTGACGCGACAAGCGCAGGCTTTGGCGTAACGTTGTCTTTGGATCATTCATGTCAGCCGTTCGTGCCAGCCATTCATGCCAAGCCTTTCATACCAAAGCCCCCGCCTGTGCCGTGGGATCTTGCCCTCTGAACCCTTTTGTCAAGGTGGATCCCTGATAATTGTTTCCGGTTTCCCCATTGGAGGGGCGACACTCCACAAACAGAGCAAGGTTCCCAGGTTCTTAGATTATCGGCTCAGGAGGATGGTCTCCTCACGAGCACCGCAGGGGTTGCTGGTACTGATTTCATCCCTTGAGCAGTTGATCGCCTCGGGCGATCAGGTTGCCGATCTTCTCGGTTGCGGAGGCCATTTGCAGACCCGTCATCCGACGGTGCTGCAAAAAGTCGTCCGCTATGCGTATTGCTGCCATGATGGCAGTCCGTTCCGTGGAGGCGAATTGGGCCTCCTGCGCCACCTGTCCCATGGTGTCATTCACATATTGGGCAAGTTCCCGTACATACTCCCCACTGGCCTGGGATTTCAATTTGAAAATTTGGCCACGTATGCGTACTTCGATGGATTCAGACATGGCTCCCAAGTCCAACAGAGGAGGTTAGGCTACTTCACGAATCCAACTCTTCAAACCGGGCCAGCAAGGCTTCGATGCGGGCGATCACCGCCGCCTTCTCTTTTTCCAGGGACTCCTGCCGCTCCTGTTGCTGCAAAACCTGGGTTTCCAGTTCGGAGATCAGGGTGGTCTGCCTGGCGACCTGTTCGCGCAGGGAGTGCAGATTGCCAGCCATGCCGTCCCATTTGCGTTCCAGAACCGTCAAGGATGCGGAAAGCTTGTCATCGTGATCCATCATCGAGTCGTTCATCGCTGTATCCCTGAATCGCTTTGGTAAATTGCTGACACTATTCCACTTGGCTGGATTCTAGAGGAACAGTGGCAACGCTGTCAAGGAAACCCGGAGCATCACGCCAAAACCGATTCCCCGCCACGCAACCAGGCGTCCACACCCACCGCCGCCTTGCGTCCGCTGTCGATGGCCCTCAATACCAGGGACTGTCCCGTGGCCATGTCCCCGGCGGCGAAGATCCCCTGAACGCTGGTCATGAAATGGGGATCCACCTTGACGTTGCCCCGCCCATCCAGCGCCACGCCCAGGCTCTCCAGCAATCCGGCCTTGACCGGATGCAGGAAGCCCATGGCCAGGAGGATCAGGTCCGCTTCCAGGTAGAAGTCCGAACCCGGGAGTTCGTGCATTTGCGGTCGTCCGCCATCTTCCCGTTCCACCCAGTGCAGACGCGCGCAATGGACCCCCTTGACCTGTCCCCTGTCTGTCCCCTGGAAGGATTTGGTCTGAATGCTCCACATCCGTTCACACCCCTCCTGGTGGGAGGTGGAGGTGCGCAGGACGTTGGGCCACAGGGGCCATGGGGTCTCCGGGGCGCGATCCTTGGGGGGTTTGGGCAGCAGTTCGATTTGGGTCACGCTCGTGGCGCCCTGGCGTATGGAGGTTCCCACACAGTCGGCCCCCGTATCTCCGCCGCCGATGACCACCACTTTTTTGCCCAGGGCGAAGATGGCTGCGGATTCCGGGATGGTCGTGCCATGCACCCGTCGGTTCTGTTGGGCCAGAAAGGTCATGGCGAAGTGAATTCCGGCCAGTTCCCGACCCGGCGCGGGGAGATCGCGAGGGTATTCCGCGCCCCCGGTCAACAGCACGGCGTCGTGGCCGCCACGGAGTTCTTCCACGGAGAGGTCCACCCCGACATGCACCCCGGTCTTGATCGTCAGCCCTTCCGCGACCATCTGGCGCAGTCGGCGGTCGATGACCGCCTTGTCCAGTTTGAAATCGGGAATCCCGAAACGCAACAAACCCCCGACCCGTTCGTTTTTTTCATACAGGGTGACGGCGTGTCCGGCCCGGGTCAGTTGCTGGGACGCGGCCATGCCGGCGGGTCCACCGCCAACCACCGCCACCCGTTTGCCCGTGGGTGCGTGGGGGTGAACGGGGGTGATGAGTCCACGGGCAAAGCCTTCTTCCACCACGGTCCGCTCGATCTCCCGGATGGAAACCGGCTCCCGGTTGATGCCCACCACGCAAGCGGCCTCGCACAGGGCGGGGCAGACCCGACCGGTGAACTCCGGGAAGTTGTTGGTGCGATGCAGGGCGTTGACCGCCTCTTCCCAACGTCCCCGATAGACCCAGTCGTTCCAGGAGGGGATCAGGTTGTGGAGCACGCAGCCGTTGTGACAAAAGGGGATGCCGCAATCCATGCACCGCGAAGCCTGATCCTGCACCTTTTTGAGGGGAAAGTCGTGGTAGAGTTCATCCCAGTCACGGGTCCGTTCCGCCACCGACCGGGTGCGGGGCGTCTCCCGTTCCACTTCCATGAAACCTGTGGGCTTACCCATTGGCCGCTTGCTCCCGATTTTTCATTTCCGTCAGCACACGTTGATATTCATGAGGCATCACCTTGACGAAACGGGTCAGGGCGTTCTCCCAATCCGCCAACAGCCGGGCAGCCACCTGACTGTCTGTATGGCGCGCATGGTCCTGGATGATCTCCCGGAGCCGCATCTGGTCCTCTTTGGAGGCCATGGTCTGCAACGCCACCATGGCCTTGTTGCACAGCGAGGCGAACTGTCGCGCCTCATCGAAAACATAGGCGATCCCACCGCTCATGCCGGCGGCGAAGTTGCGGCCCGTACTCCCCAGCACCACCACGATCCCGCCGGTCATGTACTCGCACCCATGGTCCCCCACGCCTTCCACCACCGCCTTGGCCCCGGAGTTGCGCACCGCGAACCGTTCCCCGGCCACTCCCCGGATGAACGCCTCGCCCCCGGTGGCGCCGTACAGCAGGGTGTTGCCCACGATGATGTTCTCTTCGGCCACCACCGGAGAACGGGGGTGGGGGCGGATGACGATCCGTCCCCCGGACATCCCCTTGCCCACATAGTCGTTGGCCGCGCCATCCAGATGCAACGAGACGCCGGGGACGTTGAAGGCCCCGAAACTCTGCCCCGCCACCCCTTCGAAGTGACACTTGATGGTGTCCTTGGGCAGTCCGACCGCCCCGAACAGCCGGGAGATCTCTCCACCCAGCATGGCGCCCACCGTGCGATCGGTGTTCTGGATCGGCAGTCGGATCTCGATGGGACGGAGATTGTCGAAAACGCGTTCCGCCAGCTCCAGCAACTGGTGATCCAGCACCTTGTCGATGCCGTGATCCTGGGTTTGCACGCAACGGGTGGCGATGTTGGATGGGGCGTCCGGTTTTTCCAGCAGGGCGGAGAAGTCCAGTCCCCTGGCCTTCCAGTGGGTCACGGCTTCGTTGACCAGCAGGTGATCCGACTGGCCGATCATCTCGTCGATGGTGCGGAAACCCATGCCGGCCATGATTTCGCGCACTTCGTTGGCCACGAAATAGAAATAATTGACCAGAAACTGCGCCCGTCCGGTGAATTTCTTGCGCAGTTCCAGTTCCTGGGTGGCCACCCCCACCGGACAGGTGTCCAGATGACACTTGCGCATCATCACGCACCCCATCACCACCAGGGGGGCGGTGGCGAAACCGAACTCCTCGGCGCCCAGCAACGCGGCCACCACCACATCCCGCCCGGTGCGCAACTGGCCATCGGTCTGGAGCCGCACCCGGCCACGCAGATCGTTCATCACCAGGGTTTGCTGGGTTTCCGCCAATCCCAGTTCCCAGGGGGCGCCGGCGTGTTTGATGGAACTGATGGGACTGGCCCCGGTGCCTCCGTCTCCGCCGGAGATCAGGATCATGTCCGCGTGTCCCTTGGCCACCCCCGCGGCCACGGTGCCGACCCCCACCTCGGAGACCAGCTTGACCGAGACCCGGGCGCGGGGATTGACGTTTTTCAGGTCGAAGATCAATTGGGCCAGATCCTCGATGGAGTAGATGTCGTGGTGGGGGGGGGGGGGTGAGGGGGGGGCCCCGGGGGGGGGTGGTGGGGACGGGGGCGGG
>JADGCR010000159.1 GCA_015228895.1 Magnetococcales bacterium | reverse complement strand
GGCCGGTTCGGCGGGTCTGGTGGCCGGCTTCTCCCTGGTGGCCTCGGATGGAGCCGGTTTGACGGGCGTGGCGGCGGCGGGCGCGACCTTTTCCTTGACCGCCTCAGGAGGAGCCGGTTTGACGGGCGTGGCGGCGGGCGCGACCTTTTCCTTGACCGCCTCAGGAGGAGCGGGTACGGGCCTGGTCGCCAATGGAGGCGCCGATGATGCGGCCTCAGGCGCTTTGGGCGCGGCTTCGGCAGCGGGCTTGGGCGCGCTCTTGGCAGGCACCGGGGGTCCACTCTCCGGTTCCTTCACAGGGACCGCCGGAGGCTTGACAGCGGGCGCTTGACCCTGCTGCGTGGTTGACGATTCCTGATCCATCACGGAAGTGCCGGCACCCTGATGGGTGGTGAAAAAGGCCAGGGTCAAACTGGTCAACATGAAAATCGTCGCCAGAATCGAGGTGAGCTTGCTCAAAAAGTCTCCGGACCCCCCCGCGCCAAACAGACTCTGGGAACTGCCACCAAACGCGGCCCCCATGTCCGACCCGCTCCCCTTCTGCAACAAAACCACGAATATCAAAGAGATGCAGACCAGCACATGCAACACAGTCAGGATCAGAGTCATGTCTCAACCTTCTTAACAAAAAACGGTCATTATTCTGCGGGAATGGCGTCGATAATCCCCAAAAAATCGGCGGCCCTGAGTGCGGCCCCACCGATCAGTCCACCATCCACATCTTCCAAAGCAAAAATCGTCCCCGCGTTGTCAGGCTTGACGGAACCACCATACAAGATGCGCATTTTCCCGCCATCCGCCCCCAACGCGTCCACCAGAAACCCCCGCATGAAACCATGCATCTCCTGAATCTGCCCAGGGGAGGCATTACGTCCGGTGCCAATGGCCCACACCGGCTCATACGCCAGCACCAACGATTCGCGCCGGTTCCCGGTCGGGGGCAGATGGGGCAGCAACGCGGTCATCTGCTCCCGCACCACCTCCAGCGCGCGACCCTGGTCACGCTCCCGCCAATTCTCCCCGACACAAACAATCGGCGTCAACCCATCCCGAAAGGCCGCCCCCATCTTCCGGCCCACCTGAGCGTTCTCCTCCCCGCACCACTCCCGCCGCTCGGAGTGCCCCACGATCACATGGCGGCACCCCACATCGCGCAACATGGCACCGGACAACTCGCCCGTATACGCGCCACGCTCATGCTCGGAAAGATTCTGCCCCCCCATCTTCAGGACGGAACCCTCCAATCGCTGCTGCAACGCGTGCAACGCCGTGGCGGGGGGGCAAATCACCACCTCGCAACGCGCCCCCTCCCGCTCCGCGAGGCCGGCCAGAATCCCGTCCACGAGTTCACAGGCCGTCTCGACCAGCCCGTTCATCTTCCAGTTGCCGACCACCAGGGCGCGTCGTCGCATCGAAACCTGATCACCTTCTCGCGTTGTCTGGGCCAAGTGGAACCACTCCCGAACTTTTCAGAGTATATTCAATAAATTCATTGCAATCAACCCTAATTGCAAAAAGAGGTCATTGAACCTCAACCCGCTTTTTCCGCACCTCTTCCATATCCACCTGCTGAACCTTCTCCACCAGCTCCCGCAAGATGTTTTCCGGCACCATCCCCGGCTGCACGAACAAGATGGTGCTCTCACGGAAGATCATCAGGGTGGGGATGGATTTGATCTCAAACGCCGCCGCCAGTTCCTGCTCCCGGTCCGTGTCCACCTTGGCGAACACCACCTGGGGAAACCGTTCCGAAACCTTTTCGAAAACCGGCGCGAACGCCTTGCAGGGTCCGCACCAACCGGCCCAGAAATCGATCACCACAATATCATTCCCGGTGACCGTCTCCTCAAAGGTCTCTTTGGTCAAAGCAACTGTAGCCATCGCAATTCTCCTGGTGAAAGGGCGTATGAAAAATTCCGCTTCAAAAACGAATCCTGGTCCGCAACAAATCCACCACGACCTCCGCGGCGCTGCGGGAGGGAATGGCCAAAGCCTGCCTGATCTCGCGAAAACCGGCCCGCTGCCGTTCGGCGCTGACGCCGTCGTTCAGCAGGTTCGACACATCGTCGGCCAGCACCTCCGGTCGCGCCTCGTCTTGAATCCGCTCCGGCACCAGGGGACGTCCGGCCACCAGGTTGGGCAGAGCGATATGCTCCACCTGGATCACCCGACGACCGATCTGATAGGTCAGCCAGTTCACCCGGTACAGAACCGTCATGGGGGTGCCCACCAAAGCCGTCTCCAAAGTGGCGGTGCCGGAGGCCACCATGGCCACGTCCGCCGCGGCCAGCAAGCCCCTGGTCTGCCCCTGCCGCACCCCGACGCGGGCGAAGAATTCCCGTGTCCCGGCGTCAGGCTCCTGCCCCATCACCCGCTCCAGATCGGCAAACCGCATCGTGTCGGCCAGAGCCAGCACAAAATGCACCCCGCCCTCCTGCGCCACCCGACGGCAGGCCGCCACCATCACCCCAAGGTGACGTTTCAACTCCGCGAAACGGCTGCCCGGCAGCAGAACCACCAAACGCTCGCCGTGTCCCACCCCCAGACTGTGGCGCATCTCCCGACGATCCTGGGTGCCAGGCAGATGCGTCCGCGCCAGGGGATGGCCCACGAACGTCACCGGCAGGCCGGTGCCGACATAATATCCCGCTTCAAACGGCAACAACAGCAACAAATGATCCAGCAGGTTGGCCAACTTGAGGGCGCGCCCCCGACGCCAGGCCCACAACTGCGGCCCCACATAATGCACCCGCCTGATCCCCAGCGCCTTGGCCCGTCGGGCCAACAGGAAATTGAAATCCGGCAGGTCGATGGTGATCAGCAGGTCGGGGGACTCCTGACGCATCAGGGTCACCAGCCGCCGGAAAATCCGCAACAAACCAGGCAGGCGCCGCACCACTTCCACCAACCCGATCACCGACAGATCATTCAGATTGCAGTGGCTGCAAAACCCCTGTTCCATCATCCGTGGTCCACCCACGCCAAAGGCCACCAGGTCGGGATGACGTTTTTTCAATTCCGCCAGCAACCCCCCCCCCAGTGCATCTCCGGACGCCTCGCCGGCCACCATCATGATCCTGGGGGCCGCGCCCGACTCCCTCACAGCCCCATCCCCTGCGCGAACACCCCGATTCCCCGGCGAATGGCGGTCACCACCTCCAAGGCCCGCAAACCATCCTCCCCGCTCACCACCGGGGGATGCGCCCCGCGCACCGCGTCGCAAAAGGATTGAATCTCCCTTTCCAGGGTGTCGTAACGGGCCACCGGCACCAGACTCTCCTCGATGGCGGGCAAGGCGAGACCATCCCGTACCATTTCCCCGGCACCACGCCTGCGGATGGAGAGTTCCTGCCGAATGAAATCCAGTTCGATCATGGCGTCCGGCTGAAAAATCCGCATCTGGCGCATCGGCCCGCGAGCCACCCTGGAGGCGCTGACATGGGCGATGGCCCCATTGGCGAACTTGAGCCTGGCATGGGCGATATCCACCTCTCCGGTCACCACCCTGGCCCCCATGGACTCCACGTCCACCACGGGAGAACCGATGAAATGCAACATCAGGTCCACGTCGTGGATCATCAGATCCAGCACCACATCCACATCCAGCGCCCGATTCTTGAATGGAGCCAGACGGTGGGATTCGATGAAGCGGGGCTGACGCAGCAGACCGCTCTCTGTCAGCGCGGTCACGGTCGGATGGAAACGCTTGAGGTGACCCACCTGCAACACCCGTTTTTCCGCCTCCGCCAACGCGATGAGTTCACGGGCCTCCTCCAGGGTGACGGTCATGGGCTTTTCCACCAGGACATGCACCCCGGCCCGCAGACAGGTCCGGACCACGGAAAAATGGGTATTGGTCGGCGTCACGACGGAAACCAGATCCAGGCGGGGCAGGAGCGACTGCCAATCCCCCACCGCCGCGACCCCCAGTTCCCGGCCCACCTGCCCGGCGCGTTCCGGGGCGTGATCCGCCACCGCCACCAGTTCCACGCCCGCCATGCGGGCATACTTCTGGGCGTGAAAACGTCCCAGATAACCCACCCCGATCACCGCCGCCGCAAGAGGCCCCTTCACCCTATTCACCATTGCCGTCCATGTCACGACCGGAAACACCCAACAATACCAGATTGAAACGGTCAGCCGCCCGACAGGTGGCCTCCAGATCCACGATCATCGCCCCACCCGCCTCCACCGCGATCACCGGAATGCCGACGCGGGCCATGGTCTCCATGGTGGTGACGCCGATGGTGGGCAGGTCCAGACGACGATCCTGTCCCGGCTTGACCACCTTCACGAACACCGCGCTCCGCTCCCCGGCCCACCCCTGGGCGCCCCCGGTCACCAGGGCACCCGCCCGGGTCAGCATGGCGTCGGTCCCCTCCATGGCCTCCACCGCCACCACCATGTTGCGACGCACCACCACACCCTGACCGATATCCAACTCCCCCAACGCCTTGGCCGCGCGCCAACCGAAACGGATATCCTCCCACTCCCCCGTCGTAGGCCGCCGCCGGCTCAGACACCCGGAGGGCGCCAGGAGTTCCGGCAGATAGTCGGTCACCGAGCGCAACGCAAACCCCCTGGACTCCAACTCCGCGCCCACGGCCCGCAACAGTTGATCGTCGTGCAGGCCCCACAATTTCATCACCATCCGCAACGCCAGGGCATCCGGGCGGACGCGCCAGATGCGCGCCTTGGTGATCCCCCCCACCAGCACCACGCTCTCCGCGCCCCCCTGCCGCAGATGGCTCAGTACCCGCTTGAACTGTCCCAGCTTGACCCAGTGAATCCCATCCACCCACCGGGACAGGGCCGGATCGGTCTCCCCCGCGTGGGCCACGACCGCCACCAGTTCCGCCCCGCCCCGCTGGCGCAGGGCCTGCGCGAAGATCAGGGGCAGTTGTCCGGAACCAGCAACCAGTCCAACTCGTTCAGTCAAGGGAAGCCACTCAAGGAGGGAAAATGGTCAAGTCGCGCCAAGGGAGAAAGCGGCGGGGGTCAGCGACAGATGCCCCTTTGCCCGGTCTGGAGAAACTCCAACATGTACTGCACTTCCACATAATTCGACAGGTGGCGTTCCAACTCCTCCACCGCCTGCTCCATGCGCAGATTGGAACGGAAGACGATCCGATGGGCCTGACGGATGGCCTTGATCACCTCTTCGGAAAAGCCATGCCGCCGCAATCCCACCACATTCACCCCGGTGATCTTGGCCCGGTTGCCCGCCGCCGAGACAAACGGCACCACATCCATGGAAACCGCCGAGGCGCCGCCGATGAAGGCGTTGCGACCGATGCGGGCGAACTGGTGGATCGCGGTCAAGCCGCCGATG
>JADGCR010000158.1 GCA_015228895.1 Magnetococcales bacterium | reverse complement strand
TGGTTGTATACCAGTACCGCCGCCTTGCGGAAATGACCGGCAAGCAGGGCCATGATTTCCGTGGCCACCACCGGATGGTGCGGGAAGGTGTCGGTCACGATGTCGGCAATGGCGAGTGCCTCCTCCCGGTTGGGGGGGGTGGCGTCGCACTGAATCAGGGTGTGGCGGAAACGGTCCAGCAGCAGCGGGGGCAGGCTGAGGGTGACCGCTTCCAGAAAGGCCCGCACCGCGTATTCCACCTCTCTTCTGGCCAGAGAACGGCCCTCTTCCAGGAAGCTGTCGCCCTGCTGGAGATCGCCGTCCAGAAACTCCAGCATGGCGGACAGCAGACAGACCTGGCGGGATTTTTCCGGGAGGATGGCGGCGGTCCGCGCCAGTTCCTTGCGCGCACGAACGTACAGACCCTCCAGGATCAATTTGCGGGCGTGTCGCGTGAGGGCCAGCAACCGGGTCTCCTGGAGATCCACGGGGGGATGGCCGCACTTCTGGAGCTGGCGCGCCAGTCCCGCCGCCTTTTTGAACGCCCCTTTCTCCATGGCCGCCGCCAGGGCGATGGGGAGGATCTCCTCATCCCTGGGAAACCGTCTGGCGGCTTTGTCCGCCAACTGGAGAAACGGTTGCCGGTCCCGCTTGAGACGATTGCGCCAGTGGAGCAGCGCCAGCCAGGTCTTTTGGTCGTCCGGGTCGATATTCAGGCTTTTTTCCAGATATTCGATGATTTGCGCCGTGGATGGACTGGCGTATTGCTGTTCGATGAAGGCCAGCCTTTGATAGAGCAGGGCGATCCGGATGCGGTTTTCCCTGGTGTTGGCGCCGTTTTCCAACAGGAGCAGGCATTTTTTCCAATAGGTCAGGGCGCGGGAAAAGGATTTCTGCCGTTCGTGGTGCAGGGCGAAGAGCCGTTCCCGTTCAAATTCTTTCAGTGGTCCGAACCGTTTTTCGAAACGACCGCGTTCTTCCAGACACTCCGGCAGCAGATCCATGCAGGCAGCGCGGGTGGGCGCGGGGGGCAAAAGATCGGCGTGCGCCAGGAGCAGGGCGACCTGCTGGCCTGGAGGGTTGGTCTGACCCAGCCTGAGCAGCAATTTGAGCTGTTTTTCCTCCACTCCGCACAGCAGGGTCACGGGAATCCGGGCAACCGGCGACAGGTTGAGCAGCGTGGTGGCCAACGCCTCTCCGGTGAGAATCCGGGCGCGGGCCATGGCGCGCAGCGGAGCGAACGGGGAAGAGTCGGGGATGTTGTGCAGCAGGGCGTCGATGGCTTCCGGATTGGTGACCGGCAACAGCAGACTTTCCAGGATCCTGCGGAAGGGCCGGAACGGCGAGTTGGGTTCGATGGGAGCCAGATAGGCCAGCATGGCATGCTGTTCCTTGCGGCAGAAGGCGTTCAGGGCGTTGCGCGCGGTTTCCGCGTGGTGCCAGGGAGGGGCGTTCCAGGGGGGCAGGGGGTTGATGTCGGGATCCGCCGTCAGGCTCGCCACGGCGAACAGTTCCCGTGCCGTATTCCACAATTGGGGCTGATTGTATCGGATGGCCGCTTCATTGGCGGTGAAGAAATGAATGGCCTTGTTGAACTGCTGGGAGTTGATCATCCAGGTGAGCAGGGTTTCCGGGGGAGGCTGGATCTCGCTCCCCAGACGGGTGGCGTGTTCCCACAAGAGCACCGCCTCCTTGAACATCCCGCGGGCGGCGATTTCCCAGGCCCGTTTGAGGGTGGCCGCCGCCTGATTGACCCGATGGGGATTGGAGGACCCGCCGGTGGGATTTTTTTTGGTCAGGGTCGTGGTCGCCTTGGATTGACTCTCCTGATTTTTGGGGAGAGGTGTGGTCGAGGCGCGTTGACCGTGCCGCTCGGTTATGCTGGCTTCCATGGTTGGATTCCGCATCGGGTTGTCTCGATGTGCCATCGAGATCCCCCAAAAAGGGGGGGTGGAGACCATTGTGGCACAAAGGTGTGAAATTTCAGCCACTGAATGGATCTGCATGAAAAAATGATGCCAGAATTACCAGAAGAGAAATTTTTTTTTGACCATGCAATCCGTCCCAGGGTTGGGAGTGGCTGCATGGGAGGTGGGGGCAGGATTACCAGGTGTCGTGGATCAGCCAGTAGATCGAACCGTCATGGGAAATGGCCGGGGCGATGGCAACGGTCAAGGGAATGCCGGCTTCGAGGTCCGTGGAAGAGCCGATCAGCAACTTGACGGCATGCAGGGCTTGCGGGGCGTCGGCGGTGAGTTGCAGCTCTTTCTGCACCCCGTTGCGGTCGATGAGGGTCGGCGGCTGTCCGGACATGATGTCGGTCCCGGTTTTTTTGAACTCCAGCACCCGCAGTTCCTGGAAATACCGGAAGGCTCCCAAATGGAGCGGCGCCACCAGCCCTTCGAACAGGGATTTGGGATTGGGGACTTCGACATCCGGGTCAACCCGTTTGAAACGATAGAGTTTTTCCACAATCGATCTGGTCAGGGTGTAGACCAGTTCCTCGGAAGCGTCGGCGGTGGTCATGAGGGTGGCGCGGACTCCAAGGGATTGGGTATCCTGGTCCATTCCTGGATACATGCCGCCGGGAATGAGGGTCCTGACATAGTGCCGATTGGCGAGAATGGGTTCCAGGCATCCTCCGGTCAGTTGGATGAAGGCGATTTTTTCCGAGGAGGCGAGACTCCAGACGTGTTCGTTGGGGTGGCCGACCACATACAGATAGGCGTCGATCTCCCCCTTCTTGAGGGCCTGGGTCGCCGCGTCCTGGCTCAAGGTCTTGATGACGCTGTCATCGGTTTTGAAGCCGCATGTTGTCAACAACTCCATGCCGGTGCGTTCCGTGCCGGAGCCTGGAGTGCCCAGATTGATGCGCTTCCCTTTGAGATCTTCCAGGCGCTTGATGCCGGATTTGGCCAGGGTCACCATGGTCAGGGTTTCGGTGTACAGGGAGAGGACGCTGCGCAGTTGCTTCATGGGGTGCTGAAACGGTTTGTCACCGCCCCAGGCCGCGCTGACCACATCCGACTGGACAATGCCCAATCCCGCTTCCTGATCGGCCAACGCGTTCAGATTGTAGACCGAGCCGACGGTGGGTTCGACACTGCAATGGAGGTGTTGGATCCCCGCGTCCGCGAGGGTTTTTTGGAGCGCGCGACAAATGGCGCCGGCGGTGGGATAGTAAACCCCGCCCACCTCTCCCGCGGCGATGGTGACGGTGGGATGCCCGGCCTTGTTGTCCTGCGGCGTTATGGCTTGGCTGGTGGCGGGTGGTTGGGCGAAGGCCATGGACGCGATCAGCGGCGCAAATGCCCAGATAATGAGTTTTCCCATGATATTCATCAATCCTGACTCCCTAGCTTCCTTTGGGGGGTTCATTGCGCAGCTGTTCCCCGTTGTCCCATTGACCACGCTGGCGGATTCCGTTGGTGAAGGTGATGGTCCCTTGTCCATGCTTTTTGTTGAGCCACCACCCCCCGTCGTAGCGTTGACCACTTTTGAAAATGTAACTCCCCTGGCCATGCTTCTGGTTCAGATGCCAGGTTCCGGAGTAGCGGTCACCGCTTTTGAACACATAAATCCCCTGACCGTGCTTGTCACCATTGGACCAGTCGCCGCTGTAAAAATCTCCGCTGGAGTAGATGTAGACCCCTTTGCCGTTTTCGCAGTCGCCTTGAATGCAACCGGTCCTGCCCTGAGCCAGCGCCTGTTCGATGGAGAGACGGTTCTGTTTCTCCTGTTGCGCCTGTTGCTGCTCGGTGGCCGTGCGTTGGCTTTCCAGGTTGAGAGTCTGTTGCTGCTTGGCCAGATAGTCGGCGAAGAGCAGATGCCTGGTACCCGGTCCGAATTTTTTGTCGTTGCGCCAGCTTCCGATGTACCTGTCCCCGTTGACCTGCACGAGCACCCCTTCCCCATGGCGCTGGTTGTTCTGCCACCCACCCTCATAGCGGGAGCCGTCCTGGTAGGTGAAGACCCCTTTGCCTTCCATCCGGTCGTTGCGCCACTCCCCCCGGTATTTCTCCCCATTGAGGAAGGTGTAGGTGCCGGTGCCGTGACGTTGGCCTGCGCGCCACTCTCCGGTGTACTCCTCACCGTTGTCGAACCGGTAGGTTCCGGTTCCATTGCGGCACTCCCCGGAGACGCAATGGATCTTGGGCGCGGCTTTGACCCGTGGCGCGGCCGCCTGTTGTTTGGCTTCCGCCTCGGCCTGCTCGTCGGCCTGCGCCTTGCGGAGCGCCAGGATCTCCCGGTCGGCGGCGCGGATCAGTTCGGCCCGTTTGACCACTTCCGCGGCCCAGCGGTCGCTTTCCGCTTCCAGGCGGCGTTTTTCCACCGTCTGAACGGATTCCTGCTGGACCGGGGGGGACTCCTTGTTGGTGGCCGGCTTTCCTGGGGAGCCTCCGGGTGGGGGTGGGGCGACCTCCGGCTCGGAAAGCGCGTGCTGGGGGCCAGACAGGCGATCGGCCAGGTAGTATGTTCCGACCCCCAGAACCATCGCCAGCAGCAGCGACAACAGGGTCAGCGGGATCAGGCGTTTCACGGGTCGCCCGCGGGTGGGAGGCGTGGCCGGGTGGGGGGAGGACGGGGGCGTGTTGGGTTCCGGGAGCGGGTACGGTTCGGACAACAGGGGATTGTGGGGAATCAGTTCCTTGCGGGTCAGCAGATCGTAAAACTGATGCAGGGTATGGCGCGCCATTTTGCTCGTTTGGGGGGCGAGACCCTGCATCCGGGAGGTGAGGAACCGCTGGATTTCGTGACCCGAAGCCGTGGCCAGGGTCATGTCGCATCCCAGGAGCCACTCCTCCAGACGCAGGAGGAATTCCATGGCGGCCTTGGTGTCGGATACGGGACCGGCTTGTTTGCGGAACAACAGGAATGTGGCGATTTCCGGAGAGAATTTTTCCAGATAATGTTCGTCGGATTTCCAC
This sequence comes from Magnetococcales bacterium, assembly GCA_015228895.1. Next base: position 452 of record JADGCR010000158.1, on the reverse strand, counting down.
AGGGTGATGGATTGACCACACAAAGGACAAAGAGATGCGCGCCCGTAATCCGGCACATTGTCGGTGATGGCGCGGAATTTCGCGCCGCACTGGCTGCAGGCAACGATGGTCTTCATGCCATGGTTCATCCCTACAAGATCGTTTGAATCGCTCTGACGCGCACTTTTGGTGTCCAACAATCTCCGTCAATATAGCAGATTGCTTTCGCTGATGCGAGTCAATTATCCAAATGGGGATGGCGCAGGGCGAGAGATGGTTTGTATTGATTCGCTGATCTGTTTTGTGTGTCGTTCTCCTGGAGGGACGGCGCCGCATTTCGTCCGGGTGTGATTTTTTCAATCAAAGCAATAATATAACCAATTATCTTAATATTTTTTGAATTGAATAATTAAATTTATCAATTTTGAAAAAAATTGTAACTGAGAATAACTTCAGAATAAAAAAATATTTTT
>JADGCR010000157.1 GCA_015228895.1 Magnetococcales bacterium | reverse complement strand
GTGGAAAAGGAGCGGTTCGATGTGGTGATCATGGATGTGCAGATGCCCAACATGGACGGTTACAGCGCCACCCGTCGGATTCGTCAATGGGAACGGCAGATGAACCATGCTCCGGTGCCCATCGTCGCCCTGTCGGCCCATGCCATGGAGGGGGGGATGGAACGCAGTCGCGAAGCCGGATGCGATGGCTATTTATGCAAACCGATCGGCAAAAAGGCGCTGCTGGAGGCGTTGGAACGATTCGCCCGACAGGAATCAGAACATCAGGGCGACATAAACGGTTGAGATGCAGAGAAACAACAGCGCGACCGGCAAACCGTATGCCAGGTAGTTGCGAAAATGGAGTCCGTTGCCGACGCCGAACCGCAGGATCTCTTCCGGGTGGCGTTGCCAGTCCCGTTCCAGATGGGTGGATGCCACGGAACCAGCCGTGGCACCGGTCAACGCCATGGAGGAACCCGCCAGAACGCCCAGGGAGAGCGCCCACCAAACCCCTTGACCGGGAATGTGCCCGTTCATTTCAAGCGCCACAGGAACAAAAAAGGCCGTGGCCGGCCCGGCATTGAGAAAAGGGGTCAGCAGGGCGGCAATCCACATGAGCGCCAGCAATTCCAGTGTGGGTTGGTTGGCTCCGAGGGTGACGATCCAATCTTCCACCACCTCCAGCACCCCGGCTCCTTTCAATCCGCCCACCATCAGGAACAGGCCCAGGAAAAAGATCATGTCCCCCAGACCGGCGGCGTCCCATAACGTTTTTCCGGGAAAGGGCGACAGAAACATCAGGATGACCCCCGCCAGCAAGGCGATGGTCCCCGGCCTGACACCATGCCAGGGGCCGGACACGAAACCGATCAGCACCAGTACCAGGGTGACGCCGCCAATCCGGGCCAGTCGGGCATCATACGGCGTGGTGCCGTTCCGTTCCGCGTCGATGAGACGCAACGCGTCTTCCGCAGCGGGCCGGAGCGCCGGGATGGGAGAGGGTGTGGAGAAGATGGTTTTGCGCCATTGGAAAAAGAGCAACAGGGCGGCCAACTCCAGCAGACAGGCGGGCATCATGCCGCCGATGAAGTCCAGAAAGTGCAGATTGCCCGCGGAGCTGATGATCATGTTGGGGAAGTCACCCATCATCATGGAGGCCCCCCCCAGATTGGAGGCGATGATTTCCGCGATCAGTATCGGGACCGTATTCATGCGGGTGGCGCGACACAGGGACAGGGTGATGGGCAGCATCACCATCATTGTGGCCAGATTGTTGACAAACAGGGAAAAGGTGTAGGTTGTCAGGGTCAGGAGGATCAGGGCCAGCCAACTGTTGCCGTTCGTGCAGGTGGCCGTTCGTTGGGCCAGCAGGGTGAACCATCCGGCCTTTGCCAGGGTCGCCGAGATCATCGACATGCCAAAAATCAATGCGAGCGTTTCAAAATAAACGGCTTCGAGCGCCTGGATCGGCAGATAGAATCCAACCAGCCATCCCGACAGCACAAAGGCGATCCCACCTCCCATCATGGCCACGCGGCGATCCAGAATGCCAAGATGCATCAGGACGAAGCAGACCGCGAACAGCAGCAGGGAAAACAATGAAATGAACATCGGATGGTTGCTCGTGCATGGACCAGGGGGGTTGTGGCGCAGGTTGACGACCTGCCATGGCGGGCAGTGTACCCTCATCCCGGACCGATTGCAATCAACCATGACGCTCGCAGCGCGGGTGCCCCGTTGTTCCCGTGGCTGGGGCGGAAAAAGATTCGGCGGATGGATTTTTTGGGTCTGCTGTCAGGGAAATGTCAGTTGCTCCGGATATACTGGGATCTTCAACCCTTTCATTAAACGCGCCGCGCGGCAGAGGTGTTCCGATGATCGTGTCATGCAGCAGGTTCAGAATGATTCTGTGGAGCGTTCTTGGAGTGATGCTGGTCTGCTCCTGGAATCTCCACGCCCTGGAGCAGCCCTCACTGACCACGGGACAGACGGTCTATGTTCCCGTTTACTCCTCTCTCTCCCACGGGAATGTCAACCCCGAGGGCAAGCCGGAGCAGATCCTGCTCTCCTCCATGCTGAGCGTGCGCAACACCGACATGGGGCGTGCCATGACCATCCTGTCGGTAAAATACCACGACTCCTCCGGCCGGTTGCTGCGGGATTATCTCACCGCGCCCCTGAGGCTGGCGCCCATCGGTTCGAAGGAGTTTTTTGTGGAGAACCAGGAAGACAAGGGGGGAGCCGGGGCCAATTTCATCGTGGAATGGCAGGCCGCTCAACCCATCAACCAACCCTTGATGGAGTCGGTGCAGGTCTATCATTGGGGAACGCAGGCGCAGGCTTTCACGAGTCGCGGACAGGTCGTCCATTCCAGGGCTGGAGAACCATGAGACATCTCTGCCTTGCGTTGGCAAGGTGGGGCATCGAACAGGATGATTGACGGAGAAGAGCATGCAGCAACAATCGATGAAGGTGGTGGTGTTCGGGGCCGGACTGGTGGGCGAGGCGGTGGGGCGACACATCGCCGAACAGGGTCACGGGGTCTGTTTTATCGAGTCCAACATCAACACGGTGCGCAAGATCCGGGAGCAGATGGATGTGCAGATCGTGCATGGCGCGGCGGAAGACCAGGATGTCCTGCGGGAGGCCAGGGTCCAGGAGGCGGATCTCATCCTGGCGGTCACCAATCAGGACAAGAGCAACATCATTCTCACCCTCATCGCCCGCAGCATCAATCCCGGGGCCAGGATCGTCACGCGGGTGAAGGATGACGAGTTTCTCAACAATCATCAACTCTGGCAGTCCCGTGATTTGAACGACACCCTGATCATCAGCCCGGAACGGGCGGTGATCGGCAAGGCCATCAACATCCTGGAGGTGCAGCACGCCTTCGATCTGGTGGAATTTCTGCAAGGCGCTGTGCGCATCGCCTGTTTTTGTCTGGGGGACGACAACAATATCCTGGTGGGCAAGCCGTTGCGCGAGGCCAGCCGTCTGTTTCCCTCGGAACACATCCTGGTGGTCGGGGCGCAACGGGGGAGCGAGGTCTTCATCCCCACCGGGGAGACCATCCTGCAAAAGGGGGACCGCATCTGCATCACCCTGCCCAAGGGGATCGCCCTGCCCGTCATTTTGCCCTTGTTGGGTAAAGCGTTTTGCAGGAAACAAAAATTCGTGATCGTCGGCGGCAGCGCCATCGGGGTGAACATCGCCCGGCAACTGGAAAAACAGGGGCGTGACGTGGTCCTCGTCGAGGCGGATTACGATCGCTGCCTGTCATTGACGGAGATGCTGAAGAGTACCGTCATCCTGCACGGGGATGTCACGGACGCCGCGCTGCTCAGTCGCACCATCACCCCGGAGACGGTGTTTCTCGCGTTGACCGGTTCCCAGGAGGTCAATTTCTTCATCTCTCTGCTGGCCCGCAAGCGTGGTGCCATGCAGGTGGTCAGCATGATGGACAACGAAGCCTATTTCACCCTGGCGCCCGAACTGGGAGTGGACGCCATTCTGAGTCCCCGTTCGTCCGCGGTGGGTTCCATCCTGCGTTTTTCCAGCATGGGGCGGGTGCTGGACGCGGATGTGCTGCTGGGTGGCAAACTGAACATTTTCCTGGTGGAGGTGGAGGAGGGGTCACGACTGGATGGTCCGCCTCTCAAGGACATTTCCTTTCCGAAAGGGATGATCGTGGCGGCTTCCGTGTGCGACAGGAAAGTGGTGGTGCCTCATGGCAATCTCTGCCTGAAAAAGGGGGATCAGGCGGTTTTGGTCATGCAGCGAGGCAAGGCGCAACATCTGGACCGTCTGATCGCCAACCCGAGACAGTCGCGCGCGTTCTTCCCGAAAATGCCATGAATCTTGTCCTCAATCTGCGCATCGTCTCGGTGGTTGCGGCCATCCTGGCTCTGTTCCAGTTGCCCACCTTGGCTTTGGCCTGGCGCTTCGGAGAGGATGTCACCCCCTTTCTGACGACCCTGCTGGCCACGGTCGCCATAACGCTGCTGTTTCTCTTCACCCGTGGCATCACCTTCCAGGCCATGCATGCCCGCGATGGGGTGGTGGCGGTCATCCTGGGATGGGTGGTGATGATTCTGCTGGGCGCCTTGCCCTATTACCTGGCCGACGTGATGAGTGGCATCGACGCGGTGTTCGAGTCCGCGTCCGGTTTCACCACCACGGGTTCCACGGTGGTGGCCGACATCGAGGCCCTGCCTCAGGGGATCCTGTTCTGGCGCAGCACGACCCAATGGATCGGGGGCATGGGGATTCTGTTGTTGGCGGTGGCCATCCTGCCCTATCTGGGAGTGGGTGGGGCGCAGATCATGAAGGCGGAGATGCCGGGTTTCAAGAAGGACAAACTGGCCCCGCGGATGGTGGATTCCGCGCGCATCCTGTGGGGCATCTATTTTTTTTTGACCCTGTTGTGCGGTCTCTCCTACTGGCTGGCGGGCATGCCGCCTCTGGACGCGGTGCATCACGCCTTCACCACCATTTCCATCGGGGGGTTTTCTCCGAAAAACGCCAGCATGGGCGCCTACAACCCTGCCGTGCAATGGTGCGCCATGCTGTTCATGATTCTGGCCGGGATCAATTTTGTCCTCTATTATCGTCTGTTGACCACGCGGGAATGGGGACCCCTCCGGGACGAGGAGTTGCGCTGGTACCTGCTCATCATCCTGGTGGTGGCCCTGTTCTGCACCATGGAAGCCTTCGCCTCCACCGCCTCCAAGGATCTCCACGATGCCCTGCTGCATGGTTTCTTTCAGGCGGTGAGCCTGGTCACCAACACCGGTTACGCCAATGTGGACTGGGAGATCTGGCCGCTTTACATGCAACTGATTCTGATGACCATCGCCATTACCGGGGCCATGTCCGGTTCCACCACCGGGGGCATCAAGGTGGTGCGGGCCATCGTGTTGTTCAAGGTGTTGACCGCCGTGATCAACCGCATGCTCACCCAGGAGCGGGTGATCACGGTCAAAATCAATGACAAGCGCATTCCGGCGGAACTCCTGGACGGTGTGATGGCGCTTGGCTTCGCCATCACCCTGGCCATGGCGGTGGCCACCATCACCCTGGTTTCCATGGGTCTGGATTTGCCGACGGCCTACTCCTCCGCCCTCACCACTTTGATCAACGTCGGACCGGGAATTGGTTTGGTGGGACCTATGGACAATTTCAGCGCAATACCGGATAATGGCAAACTGTTGCTGGTGGGATTGATGGTGGCCGGAAGATTGGAGGTGTTCACCGTGCTCATCCTGTTCGTCCCGCACTTCTGGAAACCGAATGCCATCCTCACCTGATGAGGGCGCATGCTCCGAATGCAAGGTTGATCCGTCATGAAATTCGAATCCTGCAGATCCTGCCAGAAAAACACCAT
>JADGCR010000156.1 GCA_015228895.1 Magnetococcales bacterium | reverse complement strand
TGCGTCATGCCGGTTCATTCCATGAGGCGGTATCGGGATATTTCAACGACGGCGGCTTTGTGGACTGGGCGCGGGCACGGATTTGGGATGGCGACAGCAACCCGGCCCTGGCAGACGCCTATGGCCGCCTGTCCAAACGGGTGGATGCCCAACGGGAATTGGAGAACAAGCAATTCGGTGGGTGGATTCAGGAGTGGTGCCGGAATGCGGAGCCATCTGCTGCCACTTTGTGGATCGAAGATCTATTGGACCGCGTTGTCGCGCCTCTGGCCAAAGAGAGACCTTCTCTGCTGCTGGTGCTGGACGGCATGAGCGTGGCGGTATTCAGGGAGTTGCTCCAGGATCTCCACATGCAAGGCTGGGTTGAACTTGGGTTTGGTGCGGAGAGCATGCGCAGACCGGTGGTTGCCGCATTGCCGACCCGCACGGAAATCTCTCGCGCCAGCCTGCTGTGCGGACAATTGACCTCTGGCAACAGCGCCCGGGAAAAGGAGTCGTTCCGCAAGCACGAAGGGCTGCGCGCCACCGGTCGATCCAATTTTCCGCCCAGCCTCTACCACAAGGCGGAACTGACCGTCTCCGGCGGGCGGGGATTGGCGCCGGAAGTGCGAGCCGACATCGCTGGAACGGACCGTCGGGTGATCGGCATTGTCATCAACACCGTGGATGACTATTTGGCCAAAGGCGGACAGTTCAAGGAGACATGGACCACGGAAACCATCGTGCCTTTGGGACAGGTACTGGACGCTGCCCGGGAATCCAACCGCATCCTGATCCTGACCAGTGACCATGGCCATGTGCTGGAACGGGATATGGAATACCGCGCTCATGATGAAAGTCAGGAGCGCAGCCGGTCTGTCCATGGCCCCATCGCCCCGGACGAGGTGACGCTGCAAGGGCCGCGCGTCTGGCCGCCGGGTGAAAAGATCGTTGCCCCGTGGAGCGAAAAGGTGCGCTATGGTTTCAAGAAATATGGCTACCATGGCGGCGTCTCTCCGCAAGAGGTGGTCGTGCCGTTGGCCGTGCTTCACTCCGGAACCCAGGATGCTCCATCGGGCTGGTCGGAGACAACAAACGCCTGGCCAGATTGGTGGGAGCATGCGGAACCCGAACCGCTGAAAGAGCCCTTCAAGGCCACTGTTAAGCCTTCAGGAAGGAAAAAAGGCAGTGCCATCGGACAGGAAGGCCCTGGACCTTTCACGGGCATGGAGGAGGAACTGGAGCCACTCCGGGAAAAGAGCGCAACGCCTGCCGCGCATGGAGGGTGGATCGATCAATTGCTTGCCTGCGCCGTCTACCAGGAGCAAAAGCAGATGGGCGCGCGCACAGCCCTGGAGGATGATCGGGTCCGACGTTTCCTGGAAGCGTTGGACGCGCGCGGTGGCAAGATGACCCGCACGGCCTTGGCCAAGACGCTGGACATTCCGCGCATGCGCTTTCCCGGAATCCTGGCGGCTCTGCGGCGCTTGTTGAACGTGGATGGTTATTCCATTCTTGAGGTTGACGAAAACAGCGACATGGTCGAGTTGGATAAACCTCTTCTCTTTACCCAGTTCGAAATCAAGGGCAAGCCCGCATGATCAGCCCGCAACGCCGCAATGAAATCATTTCGGCACTGCGCCGGGGGGCGGTTCCCCAACGCAGCCTGGATGCTTTCGCCGTTGGGTTGGAGCGTTTTGAACCGGCACTTGACGAGGAACTCGCTGGCGTGGAACGGGGCCAGGGAACCTTCAAGGCGGTCCGTGGTGAATACGGCAGCGGCAAGACCTTCTTTGCCCGCTGGTTGCAGGAAAAGGCCAAGAAAAAAGGGTTTGCCACCTCCGAGGTGCAAATCTCCGAGACGGAAACGCCCCTCCACCGCCTGGAAACCATTTATCGGCGACTGGTGGAACGGCTTTCCACAGCGGATACCCCCCAGGGTGCCATGCGGCAAATCCTGGATGGTTGGTTCTATGCGCTGGAAGAGGACATTCTTGCTGCTGGCGAGATCGCGGAGGACAACGCATCGGCCCTGCTTGCCAAAACCCACGAGATGATGGAAAAGCGGCTCACGGAAATCACGCGAAGCGCACCGGCGCTTGCGTCCGCACTGCGGGCCTACCGAAACGCCATCGCCCAAGAGGACGTTGCGACAGCCGAAGGGTTGATCGCCTGGATTTCCGGTCAACCCAACGTGGCCGCCGGCATCAAGCGCAAGGCGGGCATCAAAGGGGATATCGATCACTTCGGAGCCCTGAGCTTTCTGCAAGGATTGTTGGTGATCCTTCGTGATTCCGGGCATCCGGGACTGCTCCTGGTGCTGGATGAAGTGGAAACCCTGCAACGCGTGCGCACGGATGTCCGGGACAAAGGTCTGAATGCGCTGCGCCAGTTCATCGATGAAGTGGACTCGGGACGTTTCCCCGGCCTCTATCTGCTGATCACGGGGACTCCCGCCTTTTTTGAAGGGCCTCAGGGGATGCAACGTCTGGCCCCGTTGGCACAGCGCCTCAATGTGGATTTTGCCACCGAGGCCCGATTCGACAACCCGCGCGCTGTCCAGATCCGCCTGCCGGGATTCGATCTGAGCAAACTTGGTCAGGTTGGCCGCAACATTCGGGATCTGTATGCGCAGGGAGCCGGATCAAAGGAACGCATTCGTCATTTGGCGGATGACGGCTATGTGAATGATTTGGCCAGAGCCGTCACCGGCAACCTGGGTGGTAAGGTGGGAATCGCGCCGCGCATCTTTCTGCGCAAACTGGTGGGCGAGGTGCTGGACCGCATCGATCAGTTCCCTGACTTCAATCCCAGGGAACATTACGCCTTGACGCTGAAAGAGAGCGACCTGACCGAGTCGGAGCGCAACGCCATGGCCGCCTCATCGGTCAACGATATCGAGTTGAACCTGTGAGTGCTTTTGAATGCTTGCACCCCGCTGTCCAGCACCACATTGTCAACTCGCTGGGTTGGCCATCCTTGAGGCCGCTACAGGAATCCTCCATCGATCCCATCCTCGCAGGGAAAAACGCTATCCTGTTGGCTCCCACTGCGGGGGGAAAGACCGAAGCCGCCATTTTTCCCACCTTCTCGCGCATGCTCCATGAGAACTGGCAAGGGCTGTCCGTTCTCTACATCTGTCCCATCAAAGCACTCCTGAACAACCTGGAACACCGGCTGGACCGTTTCGCATCTCTCATTGGACGTCGGGTTGCCCTGTGGCACGGGGATATCCAGGACAGTAAACGGCAGAAGATCGGCAAGGCACCACCGGATATCCTGTTGGCAACACCGGAATCCATCGAGGTGATTCTGGTCTCGCGACGTATCGATCACCGCCTGTTTTTCCAGAACATCCGGGCGGTCATCATCGACGAGGTGCATGCGTTTGCGGGGGATGACCGGGGATGGCATCTCCTCTCACTGCTGGAGCGCCTGAGCCATCTGACAGGTCGGGAGATCCAGCGCATCGGACTCTCCGCTACGGTGGGAAACCCGGAAGAGCTTTTGGAGTGGGTGTCCGGTTCTTCGAAATCTGGAGGGTTGGTGATCAATCCACCGGTGAAGGAGATCGTCAGACCGGACGTGCAGGTCGATTACGTCGGCAACCTGAGCAATGCCGCCATCGTCATTGCACGCTTGCACAAAGGCGAAAAACGGCTGGTCTTCTGCGACAGTCGCAGCCAGGTGGAAAAACTCTCCGTGGAACTGCGGACGCATGGCGTCGAGACCTATGTTTCCCACAGTTCCCTCAGCCTGGATGAAAGAAAACGGGCTGAGACGGCCTTTGCGCAGGGACAGGATTGCGTGATCGTGGCCACCAGCACCCTGGAGCTTGGTATCGATGTAGGCGATCTGGATCGGGTGATCCAGATTGATGCCCCTTTCACGGTCTCCTCCTTCCTGCAGCGTATCGGGCGAACCGGACGAAGGACGGGAAGCAGCCGGAATTGCCTGTTTCTCACAACATCCGAGGATACCTTTCTCAGAGCCATGGGGTTGATGCGGCTGTGGGTGGAAGGATATGTGGAGCCCATCGTGCCGCCACCTTTACCTTTTCACATCCTTGCCCAGCAGATCATGGCCCTGACGCTACAAGAGTCCGGCATCGGCATTCAGGCATGGAGGGAGCATATTGGGGGGATGCCGGGATTTTCCCAAATGGATCCGGAGGATCAGGACGCGATCGTCCGGCACATGCTTTCCGAAGGGATTCTTTTCGAAGACAACGGGTTGCTCATGATGGGCGATGAGGGGGAAGCGACGTTCGGGCGTCGCCATTTCATGGAACTGATGTCCGTTTTCTTAAGCCCTCCCATGTTTACGATTCTCCATGGTCGCAAAGAGATCGGTCTGGTTCACCAGCACTCTTTCCAGACCAACAACCAAGGCCCGGCGATTCTGGCTTTGGCCGGTCAGAGCTGGCGCGTCACCCATATCGATTGGAACCGGCACATCGCCTACGTCGAGCCTTCCAAGGAAAAGGGTAAGTCCCGTTGGGTCGGTGGCGGACAACCCATGCATTTCGAGCTTTGCCAGGCTGTTGCCAAGGTGTTGATGGAAGGAGTCAGGGGCATTTCAATTTCTGAGCGCGGAAAGACCCTGTATGCCGAACTTCAGGAGGAGTTTGCATGGCTGCGACCAGAATCAACCTGTATCTTTTCCCGCAGCAACCTAGAGGTTCAATGGTGGAATTTTGCTGGTGGCATGCTGAATTCACAGGTTGCTGCCTTTCTGTCAGGTAATGGCTTTGAAATCAGGCATGATGACTTTTCAGTCACGGCAAAAGGCGTTCATGAGCCGAACAACGTGTTGGATCGGTTCAAGTCAATCTTTTCTATGCAGGAAGCGACTGTTTTGTCGGCGATTTCTGAAGAGCTTACCAGTCATTTGAAATTCTCTGTCTGCCTTCCGACAGCTTTAATCAATAGAGTTTGTATTGCAAGATTCAACAATCACAAGATAATGAATATACTAAAATCAATTAGTTTTATAATGATTGTTGAATAATTTTTGCAAAGTTTACCAATATTATAGAATTAACTCCTTATACCAGCTTCCACCAAGGGCTTTCCGGCAGTTGACAGGACCGGAGCAGATGGGCTGAAATCCTGCCTGTAGGGCATTGTTTTTCATCCTGACTCCCTGGTGTGGTCTGATCCGTGTGTTCCAGCATGATGAAGATGAGGAGGAGCAGTTGGCAGAGATCAATGCCATGTGAGAGCGACGTGATTTGCCCAGGAATCCTGCTCGCTGGACGAAATGGAGGCTGACTTGAGCAAGAGCGAATTGCCGAAACGGTCAATGAAAAGTGTGGTGTCGATCGTCCGTTCATCGGCGGCCGAGTACCTCACCTTTGTCGCCGCCGCCGGCCAAGGCGGGGTTGAAACGATATATGCCGAT
>JADGCR010000155.1 GCA_015228895.1 Magnetococcales bacterium | reverse complement strand
GTGTCATGGGGGCCGTCGCCGGCATCCTCATGGACCACGACGCCGAATCGTTCGCCATGGAGCACGGTCTGTTTGTCATCGTCCAGTCCGGAGAGAATGTCAAACTGGCGAATGGACCGGATTTTGTGCCCGGCAGACTGTAATCCATGCCCACCGGCCCAGGGAATGGGCATCCCCGCGCCCGCCACCCCCGACCGGTCTCTCCACCTTTCCCGTTGCGGCCTTTCAGGCAATCAAAAAAGGAGTTGGACGGATAAGGTCAACTCCTTGATTTGTATAGTGGTACCGGGGGTCGGAGTCGAACCGACATGACCTTGCGGTCGCCAGATTTTGAGTCTGGTGCGTCTACCAGTTTCGCCACCTCGGCATGTGTGGAGCACTGTAGCAGACCGGCGGGGGCGGGTCAACCACAAATGCGCGCCGGTCCCACTTTCCCGGTGGTTCGACCTCAACCGATGGGGTTGCGCGCCGGTGCGTGATAGTGGACACAATGTCCCAGAAACACATCGGCGGCTTCCATGAAGGTCTCGGACAGGGTGGGATGGGGATGGACGATGTGGGCCAACTCACGGGCCGTGGCGCCCTTCTCCATGGCCAGCACCGCCGCGGCGATCAACTCCCCCGCGCCGGGACCGGTGATGCCCACTCCCAGAATCCGGCCGGTGGTCGGCTCCAGCACCAGTTTGGTCACCCCGTCGGTACGCTCCAGGGTTTGGGCGCGCCCCGAGGCGGCCCAGGGAAAACGCACCGCACGCACCGGAAGCCCCTGATTGCGGGCCTCGGTCTCCATGAGACCCGCCCAGGCCAATTCCGGATCGGTGTAGGTGACGACGGGAATGATGGGAGCTTTCGACGGAGGCGGCTCCCCGGCCAGGGTGGCCACCGCGAAACGGGCCTGCATCGCGGCCTTGTGGGCCAGCATAGGCGCGCCGACCACATCACCGATGGCCAGGATGGCCGGGTCCGCCGTGGACATGCCCGCGTCCACCTGAACCTCGCCGCGACTGTTGCACACCACACGGGTGTTCTCCAGGCCCAAATGGCCACTCATGGCCACCCGACCAGCGGCCACCAGCACCCGTTCCACCTGATGGGTGACGGTGCGGGTCTGTCCCAATCCCTCTTCCACTTCCACCGTCAATCCCGACTCCCCAGGACGCACGGAGGTGATTTTCGCGTTGACGGACACCCCCGCCATGAGCGCGCCAAGACGCGCCGCCACGGGCCGGACCAGATCCCGGTCCACTCCGGGCAGAATCCCCGCCGCGCTCTCCACCACCCACACCCTGGTACCCAACGCGGCGTACACCGAACCCAGTTCCAGCCCGATATTGCCTCCACCGGCCACCAGCAAGCTGGCGGGAACCCCGTCCAGGGCCAGGGCCCGGGTGGAATCCATGACCCCGGGCAGGGTGCCATCGATGGCGGGAATGGTCACGGGACGGGAACCGGAGGCCAGAATCGCCTTTTGAAAGGTGATGCTCCGCGGCTCTTCTCCGGGTTGTGACAACTCCAGCGTGGTGGAATCGAGAAAACGGGCCGTGCCCCGCATCCAGGTGACGCCCCGGAGACGGCATTGATTGGCCAGACCGCTGGTCAAACGGGTGACGATCCCCTCCTTCCAGGCGCGCAACCGATCCAGGTCGATGCGGGGCGGAGCGAAATGCAGACCCATTTTCTCCGCGTCCCGGGTGTCGGTCAGGAGTCGCACCGCGTGCAGCAACGCCTTGCTTGGAATGCAGCCGCGATGCAGGCAGACCCCGCCCGGAGCCGCGTCCGAATCGATGAGCAGGGTCTGAAAACCGCGACCCGCGGCCAGAAACGCCGCCGCGTACCCTCCGGGACCGGCACCGATGACAACAATCTGAGTATTCAACATGACATCCAGTTCATCGATGGCGGTTACAGGCGATCCAGGATTTCCTGATGAATGCGAATATTGGCTCTGGCCCACAACCCATTGATATAGGAAGCCAACTGCTCCTGGCCGAGGGTGTTCTCCATTTTCTTGAGCAGTTCCGGTTCGGCGGCCTTGAAGCCTGCCGCCTCCGCTTCCACAACCTTGAGCAGACGGACCGCCAGCAGTGCCCCCTCCTCCTCGATCAGTTCCGGGTGATTGGGTTTGCCGGCATGACGCCGGAAGACCGCTTCCCTGGTCAGGGGACCCGGCTCCTTCTCCGCGCCGTCCTGGGTGAACGGTTGGGTGGTGGCGGAACGGATCCTGGCATGCAGGGCGGCCAACTGATCCAGGGGTTTGCCTTCGTTCAGCCCCTTGACCACCTCGCCCATGATTTTTTGCGCCTCTTCCCTGGCTCTGTCCTTCTTGTAGGCCTGCGACACCTCGTCCCGCGCCTGTTCCAGACTCTTGGGAGCGGGTTCCTGACGCTCCACCACTTCCAGGGCGACAAACTGATGGTTGCCGGTCTCGATGACGCCGCTCAGACTCCCTTTCGCGGTGGAGAAGGCGGCGTTCAGAAATTTCTCATCCTGTTCCACCCCGGTGAGCTTGGGGTCATCCCTGGAGAACAGCCCGGTCTCCTTGTAGCGCATGTTCAGGTCCGTCGAAATGGACTTGAGGTTGCCGGAGGCGTACAACTGATCCTCCAGGGTGACGGAGCGCTCGTACACCAGATCCTTGGCCTTGCCTTCCACAATGCGACCGTTGATCTCCCCGACCACCTTCTCGAAAGGTTTGGTCTCCGCCGGCATGATCCGTTCCACGAGAATCAGATGCACGCCGAACTCGGTGGTCACCGGTTCGGAGACCTTGCCGGCCTCCTGGGAGAAGGCGACCTTTTCGAACGCGGGGTCCATGACCCCCAGTCCGAACTCCCCCAGGTCGCCCCCCTCTCCGGCGGTGGCATCGTCGGACAACGCCTTGGCCACGGCGGCGAAGGTCTCCCCTTTCTTGAGACGTTCCCGGGCTGTCTGAATCTTCTCCATGGCGGCGGCGGCACTGGTCTTGTCATCGACCCGCGCCAGCAGGTGCCGCACCTTCCGGGTCTCGGCCTTCTGATACTCCTTGAGGTGCTCGTTGTAGAACTCCCTGCCCTCCTCCGGGGAGACCGTCACCTGGGCGCGCACGCTGTCCGCGTTCAAGACCGCGTAGTTCACCTTGACCTGAGCGGCGGTCATGAAGCGCTGGATGTTTTTCTTCAGGTAGGCGGCGAGTTCCTCGTCACTGGCCTGGATGGTCTCTTCCAGATCTCCGGGTTGCAGGGTGAGGATGGCGGCGATCCTTTTCTCGTTCTCCAGGTAATAGATATCCTCCAGGAGGGCCTTGGGCATGGCGACGATGGTGCTGGTGATGCGACGGATCTGTTCGGCGATGAGATCCGCGATCAATTGGTTCTCAAATTCCCGCGGGGTCATGCGACTGTTGAGCAGCAGGACGTTGTAGCGTTCCTTGTCGAACTGACCGTTCTCCTGGAAGGCGGGATTGTCGTTGATCAGACGGCGCAACATGTCGGGGGAGACCGTCAGACGGAGATCCGTGGCCGCCGCGAGCACCAGACGACGACTGATCAGCCCGTTGAGGGTACGCATTTTCAAACCCAGCATTTCCGCGGTTTTCTTGTCCAGGGAGGGCCCGAACCGTTCCCGCATGCGTTGATATTCATTTTCATAGGCTTCGGAGAACTCCTGGGGACCGATGCTCCAGCCGGAGGCTTCGACCACCGGGAGTTGCTTGCGGCCCTCGATGTAGCTTTCCACACCCCAGACCATGAAACTCATGGTCAACAGGAGCATGAGGATTTTCACAATCAAAGTATTGGCGCTTTGACGCAGAACATTTAACATCTGAAAAACTCCGCCACCGAGAACACTGGCCTGTCGCACAGGTCAGAAGATTGACTTGGTCACCAGACCACCTCAAGACTTTAATAATCCGCTCAAGAGTGATTTTTTCGACCCCGCTGTTTATAGCATTTTTTCATGCTCCTGGAAAGGGAGAGTTGGGAACGGATTTTTTTTTGTGGCGTTGCTCCGCGCGTTGACGCTCATGCCGGTATTCGGTAGCTTGTACGGATGACAGACACCATTTCCACCTTTTCCGTGTATTGGGCATGTATATCATCCGGGGTTTGAAGAATCTGCCGCCCTCCTTTGCGGGAGCGGCGGTGGCCATTGGCAACTTTGACGGGGTGCACCGGGGACATCAGGCCCTGTTCTCCCGGTTGAGGGCGCTGGCGGACCGGCATGCCAACGCGGCGGTGATGGCGGTCACCTTCGAACCCCACCCCTTGCGCCTGTTGGATCCGCAACGCGCCCCGGTGCGGGTCACGGGACTGCGTGGCAAGGCGCGCTGGATGGAGCGCCTGGGGGTGGATGGATTGTTCATCCTGCGTTTCAACCGCGCCCTGGCCAGCATGACTCCCGATGATTTCGTAAGGGAAATCCTGGTCGGGGGACTGGGGGTGCGGGAGGTTCTGGTGGGGGAGAATTTCCGTTTCGGCGCCCGCGGGGCCGGCTCCTTCGAGTCGTTGCGGGTCATGGGGCAGAGATACGGATTCGGGGTGCACGCCCATCCCCTGGTCTACACCCTGGACGGTCAACCCGTCTCCTCCACCTGGGTGCGCCGGGCCGTGGAGGAGGGGGCCTTCGACGAGGCGGCCCAACTGCTGAACCGCCCCTTCGAGATCGAGGGCCGGGTGACCGGCGGGCATCAACGGGGACGGGTCATGGGGTTTCCCACGGCCAACATCGCCCTGGGGGGGTATCTGCATCCCCCATCCGGCGTCTATGTGGCGCAAGGCTGGCTGGATGACCGCTGGCTGCCCGCCGTGGTCAACGTGGGGAGCAATCCCACCTTCGGCGACGCGGACACGCATCTGGAGGCCCATCTGCTGCTCCCGCCAGCCACGGATCTCTACCGCAAGGTGCTGCGCATCCGTTTCTTGCACCGCCTGCGGGCCGAAATGCGCTTCCCGGACATCGACACCCTGAAGCGGCAAATCGCCCAGGACGTGGACGAGGCCAGGGCGTTTTTCGCTCACGGCCCGGAGTGTCTGCCCCTCTTCGCCAGGCTCAACCCCTGACCGGTCTGCTTTCGCGCCGGGCGATGCGCTGATTGAGGGCCTGCCGGGTCAGCCCCAGCAGGGTGGCGGCGATCCCCTGATTGCCCCGGCTCGCTTTCATGGCGTGGGCGATCAGGTACTCTTCCGCCTCCTTCAGGGTGGGAGGCTTGCGCCCCTGGGGCCAGGAGCAGGGGGCGTCGTCCAGGGATTCGGCCGACCGGGGCAGTTCCACCCCCTTCACCTTGGCGCCCAACGCGTGACGGAACAACTCCATGGAGAGCGCCCCCCTGGTGTGATGGGCCACCGCGTCCATCACCATGGCGCGCAACTCCCGCACGTTGCCGGGAAAATCATAGCACTCCAGCAGGTTGACGAGTTGGGGCACGGGTGTGGGGGCCGGTTGCAAACCCAACGCCTGGGCGGCTTCGGCGATGAATTTCTCCAGCAGGAGAGGGAGATCCTCCTTGCGCTCCCGCA
>JADGCR010000154.1 GCA_015228895.1 Magnetococcales bacterium | reverse complement strand
ATGATTTAAGTTAATGGTGTTGGACCAATGGTAAAAAACCTGTCCTTCAGGAAGAAACTTGGACTTTTCTTCTTGCTGTTGCTGTTGGCCTTGGTCATGAACACCTACCAGGCCATCCGAAATTATCATGCCAACAAGTTTGCCTGGCATCAGGCACACCTCACCCGGAAAACCGGCGACATCATTTTTCAGGTGGAGCAGGATGCCGACCACGCGGAGAGCGCGGTCGAGAATTTTCTACGCACCAGGGATCTGGTAAAAGGTCAATTCGCGGTGACCCTGATGGAAGGGATTCCACCCCGGCTGGAGGAACTGGAAAAGATGCTGGTGGCGCCCAACCCCGCAAGCATCGCCAACGCCAGGGCGGGGATCGAGCGGCAGTTGAGGATCTTCAGGCAGATTCAGGAGATATACGCCGAGATCGGCGTGAACGAGAACTCCGGGGAACATGGCCGCATCCGGGAGGGGATTCACCAGGTGGAGGCCCGTCTGTCGGAAAAGGGGGCGTTCGAAATGCTCTCCTCCATGCTGCAACTGCGGCGGCATGAGAAGGACTTGATGGACAGAAAGAACATTCTGTATCTGGAAAAATTCAACTATGAAGTGGAGCGGTTCTACGCCTTGCTGAACGCCACGGAGGGGTTCCAGTCGGAGGAGAAGCGCGGAATCCAGGGTCTGCTGAGCCAATATACCCGTGGTTTCTATACCATTGCCAGCGAACTGCTGGCGGTGCAGCAGCGGATCGAGGATTTCCGGCATGGCATCCCCCACGTGGAGACCGCCATGGAGGAGCTCAAGCAGGGATTGATGGAGATCTACCAGACCCATGATCGGATGCAGGGCGATCTGCTGTTCGATCAGTTTGTGCGCTCCCAGATGATCATGATCACGATACTTTTCTTGATCGGCGCGTTTCTGGCGTGGTCACAATACGATATCCTGCGGGCCGTGGTGGGACTGAGCGCCCTGGCGAAAAAGGTGGCGGCGGGGGAGCAACTGGAGATTGTCGTCAAACGGCGCGACGAGATTGGGGAACTGGCGCACTCCCTGCAAGTGATGCAGGGGAGCCTGGGGGCGCGGAACCGGGAACTGCTGGACAAGGTGTTGGAACTGGAGGGGAGCGAGAAGAAATTCGCCGCCGTGATCCAGATGGCCGACTACGCCATTGTTTTGGTCAACGAGGATTTGCAGGTCGCCTCCTGGAATCGTGGCGCCTGGAACTGTTTCGGTTACGAAGAGGCGGCCATCATCGGCAAACCGTTCACCATTCTGGGCTCCAGGGCCAACCGGGGAGAGCTGGAGCAGGCCATGCGGGCGATGGGGGAGAGCGGCAAACCCCAGCGTCTGGGCGAGGAGGGGATGTTTCACTGCCAGCGTTCCAACGGGGAGCTGTTTCCGGCCACCCTCTCCCTGTCCACCTGGGTGGTGGATGGCAGACGCCATTTCAGCCTGATTCTCCGCGACATCGGCGAACGCATGGCCAGCCGCCGCCAGATCGAGCGCGCCCTGGATTTGCGACAGGCGATCGCGGAGATCATGCAGCAATCCCTGCTGCCGTTGACCCTGGAGGAGATTCTGGGTCGGGCGCTCAGGATCGTGCTGGCGGTCCCCTGGCTGGGGCTGAAACAGAGCGGAGCGATTTTTCTGTACGACGAGGCCAGGGAGCGGTTGGAGATGGTGGTGCATCAAGCCCTGGCACCCCGGTTGCTGACCGAATGCCGTTCCATCCCACCGGGACACTGCCTGTGTGGTCTGGCGGTGGCCACCGGGGAGGTGGTGATGAGCAGCCGGGTGGATGAGCGGCATGTCATCCTTTTCGACGGCATGCCCCCCCATGGGCACTACTGCGTGCCGATTCTGTCCGATCGGAGCCGTCTGGGTGTGCTGAACGTCTATCTCCCCGCGGGACACCCCTTCGACGAGGAGGAGGTGGTCTTTCTGCGGAGCATCGCCAGCACCCTGGCGGGCCTGATCGTCCGGCGTCGGGCGGAGCGCAGGATCATGCAGCTCTCGCGGGCGTTGGAACAGAGTCCGGTGGCGATCATCATCACCGATGTCAAGGGTCATGTGGAGTACGTCAATCCCCGTTTTTCCATGTTGACCGGATACGCCCACGAGGAGGTCGCGGGGCGGAACATCCTGACATTGAAGGGGGAGGCGGACCCGTTGGCCCAGGCGGCCTGGGGCCGGGTGATGACCCTGGGCGGGGAGTGGTCCGGGGCGCTGCACTCCCGCCGCAAGGGGGGAGAGGATTTCTGGGAGTTCGTCTCCTTTTCCCCGGTGCTGGGCATGGATCAGATGATCACTAATTTTGTCTTCATCAGCGAGGACATCACCGAGAAGAAGGAGCTGGAAAAGGCGCGGGACCAGCTGTTGATCACCCTGGACGCCAAGGTGGTGGAGCGGACGCGGGAGCTCAAGCAGAAGATCGGCGAGCTGGAGGATACCCGCCACGAGTTGATCGAGAGCGAAAAGATGGCCTCTCTGGGGCGGTTGGTGGCCGGGATCGCCCACGAGGTGAACACCCCCATCGGGGTGGCCTATTCCGCCTCCACCCAGTTGCAGGAGGAGTGCAGGGGGATTGTCGCCATGATGGACCAGGAGGAGGTGGACGTGGACGACCTGACGCACGCGGTCAGGATCGTGGATGAAGCCTCGAATCTGGTGGTGCGCAATTTGCAGCGCGCGGCGGATTTGATCAACAGTTTCAAGCGGGCCTCCATCGACCACTCCTCGGAGGCGGTGCGGGAGTTCCAGATCATGGAGATCGTGCGCGATGTGCAGATGAGCCTGCGCAACCAGTTCAAGAAGAGCGGGATCGAGATGCGGGTGCAGTGTCCGGAGGATCTGCGCGTGGTGGGGGTGCCGGGTTACCTGAATCAGATCTTGACCAATCTGCTGCTCAACAGTCTGTTGCATGGCTTCGCGGGGGGGAGCGAGGCCGGGGTCATCACCATGACCTTCTCGACCGATGGACAGGTGTTGCATTTCGAGTACCGTGACACCGGCGCGGGCATGTCGGAGGAGACGAAGCAGAAGGCGTTCGAACCCTTCTTCACCACCAACCGGGGCGCGGGGGGCAGCGGACTGGGGCTGTATATCCTGTACAACCTGATCACCACCAAACTGCGGGGCGGGGTGGTGCTGACGAGTGGCGCGGGAGAGGGGGTGCGGTTTGTCTGTCACTGGCCCATCCAGCTGAAGAACCTTCCGGCAGCGCCTCGGCAGGGATGAAAACATCGCCCACGACACTCCCCACCGGGACCCCTGGCGGATGACCATTCGACCCACCTTGCTCGTTCTGACCGCGGGGGCCATCCTCCTGATTCTGTTCCTGACCCTCACCGCCATCTGGTCCAACGAAAAACTGGCGACCAATCAGGATCAGATCCTGCATCAGGTCCTGCCCATGCAAAATGGCACTCATGGCGTGGTGATCGCGATTCGGGCCATGGACGCCAGGCTCGGCGCCATGATGGGGGCCACCACCCTGGAGGAGCTGGCGGTGCTGGTGGAGGAGGAGGCCCCGCTGCTCTCCTCGTTCCATCGGCAACTGGAACGGGTGCAACAGGTGGCCCCGGACGCCCCGGAGGTGAAGGCGTTGCTGAAACGGGTGGCAGACGGGTTTGACGAATACTGGGAGGCTTCCCGTGAGGTTTTCCTGATCAAACAGGATCAACTGAACCTCATGGTCACCTTGCGCCACCAGACCGGGACGCTGGATCGACTGGTGGAGACCATCCGGCAGGATCTGGACGCCTTGACCGGCGCAGTCGCTCCCCTCGACCGGCGCCGGGAGCCCCTTGCGCAGGAGATCCCCCCTGACAGCCGGACGCAGATGCGCCGCCACGACGGCGACCGGGTACGGATTCTGGTGCTGGAACTGGTCGCCCTGGTGCGGAGCGTCTCCATGGAAACCGACCGCAACCGCCTTCTGCAACTCAGGGACCATCGGATGGCACGGATCCTGGCGGAGGGGGAGCAGGTGATGGAGACCTTGCAGGGTCATGGGACCGGTCAGGCCGAGGTGGCCCCTTTGATCGGCCATCTCGTCCGGCACTATCGGGAACTGGTCGCCCTGCTCTCCCGCGACGATGAACGGTCGTTCCATGGATTGCGCAACCAGGTGCTGGACATCGACGAGGGGATCCAGGTGGTGCATCAGACGGTGCATGACGGCTTTCGCGGGTTGATCGCCGAACTCGCCCAATTGACCGCCATCACCAACCGGGTGGAGGAGGAGGTGGCGCAGGCCGCGGAACGGATCGTCATCACCAGCTTCAGGACCCTGTTGGTGGTGGGATTCCTGACGATTCTCTGCATGGTGGTGGTCACCCTCGTCGCCTCCCACTGGCTCAGGCGGCTGTTCGACGACCTGGGCGACAAGAACCGGGCGTTGCAGGAGAGCCTCGCCGCCTTGGAATCGGCCCATCAGGAGAGCAGGGAGCATCAGCTCCAGCGGGTGCAGGCGGAAAAGATGGCCTCCCTGGGACGCCTGGTGGCCGGGGTGGCCCACGAGATCAACACCCCGGTCGGCAACGCCTTCACCGCCGCCACCTACCTGGGGGAGGAGCTGAAAAGGGTCCAGCAGGCGTTCGTGGACAACCGGTTGCGCAAGTCGGACCTGGAGGGTTTTTTCGAGCTTCTGAACGAAACCACCCGCATCTTTCTCGCCAACCTCTCCCGCACGGCGGAACTGGTGCGCAGCTTCAAGCTGGTGGCCGTGGACCAGACCAGCGACGCGTGGCGCACCATTCCCCTGCACGCCTATCTGGCGGATATCCTGATCAGCGTCCGTCCCAAAATCAGACGCACCCGGCATCACATCGAGTATCAATGCCCGGAATCGTTGATCATCCACAGCCACCCCGGCGCCTTGTCCCAGATTGTCGTCAACCTGATCGACAACGCCCTGCTGCACGGTTTCGCGGACAGGGAGCGGGGGCGCATCTCCATGCAGTGCTTCCAGCAAGGCTCCCAGCTCCATTTCCATTTTCAGGACGATGGACGGGGCATGAGCGAGGAGGTGGTCAAAAAGATTTTCGAACCCTTCTACACCACCAGGCGGGGACAGGGGGGGAGCGGTCTGGGCCTGCATATCGTCTACAACCAGGTTGTCCAGACCTTGGGCGGCCAGATCTCCTGTCACTCCGCGCCTGGCCAGGGCACGCTCTTCAAGATCCGCTTTCCTCTGACGGAAAAGAATTGACGCGGGCCGCGTTGCCGGCGGACATCCTCGGCGATTCGAACCAGTCCGGCATAAAATGCTTGACCCGGCTGATTTTTTTCCGATAGAATTTGTTACAAATATATTACTGAATATAAACGAGCGAGGAAAGCGATGGAACCGGCCAAAAAAACCATCCAACTGAAAGCGAAACGGATCCAAACGGGCCTCCTGCCTGTCGAAGTGGTGCCACCCTGGCGGATTCTGGTGGTGGACGACGAGCCGGATGTGATCGCCATCACCCAACTGAATCTGCGGAACTTCACCTTTGGCGGACGCCCCCTGGAGCTGGTGCCCGCCACTTCGGGAG
>JADGCR010000153.1 GCA_015228895.1 Magnetococcales bacterium | reverse complement strand
GTGTCGAAACACCCCTGATTGGCGATGGCGATGCCCCGTCCATGGGTATGGGTGGCCCGCCGCGGATCGAATTGCAGGTAACGCGCCCAGTCGAAGCCGACCCCCTGGTCCGTGATCGTCAGGCTGAGTTCCGTCGGGGTGCGTCCCAGTTCCACGCAGACCCTTCTGTCCAGATACTCCGACCGTTCCAACCGGTCTGCGATCTCCTGGTCCCAGCGGTCTTCCCGGTTGAGGCGCGTTTTGTCCTCGTAGGTCAGGCCGAGATTGCCGTGTTCGACGGCATTGTACAGCAGTTCCAGAATGCCCAACATGGCGCAGGAGGGGTCGGGAAAGGCGTGGGCCAGAAGCGCGGCGGCCGCGCGGGCCTCATCCAGGGTGCGCAGGGTCAGGCGCAGGGAGTGGAGCAGGGTCATGCCGTGCAGGGTGAAACCCAGGGTCTTTTTCAACTGTTGGCGGGAGTGGCAGTTCTCCAGCGCGGTGCGGATGATTGCCAGCAGTTGATTTTGATCCACCGGTTTGGTGAGATAATAATAGGCGCCCGCCTGGATGCCCGTGGCAAACGCTTCCGGGCTGTTCCTGGCCGTTTGGAAAATGACCGGAATTTCACACAACAAGGGATGGGCCTTCATGCGGGACAGGACCTCCATGCCATTCAGGCCGGGCATCATGATGTCCAGAAGCACCATGTCGAACTGTTCCGGTTGCGCCTCCAGCAGGGTGAGCGCCTCCAGGCCATCCCGCGCGGTCACCAGGTCGTAGGGGCGATAGAACGGGTGGGTGCGATCCGTCAGAAACTCATGCAACAGCAGGAGATTCGTGGGAATGTCGTCGGTCAGCAGGATTCTTGGCATCGTCATGTGGTGAACTTTGTCGAAAAACAGGTGGTTTCAATGAAGATGCCACCAACCGGCGTTGAATGCGATTCACAGTTTATCAGTGTATTGGAATGCGTTGGGAGAGGCAATACAGAATTGTGTTCCAGCAGGTCGGACCATTGCCATTTTTGCGGTTTTGTGATTAATAAATAGCAAATTTGCTTGGCCGGATCGTGGCGGGGGGAGGAGGGGACCATTGCATGGATCTTTCATACGTATTGGGAAAAACGAAACTGTTCGAAGGTGTGGACCCCAGGGCCCTGGAGGAGATCGCGCAATTCACCGAGCGTCACATTTTCGAGTCCAGATACGGCCAGAACATGGTCATCTTCTCCGAAAACGATGTCGCCGGACCGGATCTCTACCTGATTCTTTCCGGGGAGGTGACTCTCAACAAGGAGTTGAACCACCGGGGCATCCAGCTGCGCAAACGGATCGACTCCCTGGAGGATGAGGTCTACGGTGAGATCGCCTGGCTTTTGAAGCAGAAACATCTGTCGGATGTGTATACCAAATCCCGTGTGGTCCTGTTGCGCATCGATGGGGCGAGGCTGGAGCGGTTGCTCGCGGACCGTCCGGAGGTCGGCGCGCTCTTCTGGCCCAGGATCGCGCAAACCGTCGCCAAACGCCTCACCTGGACCTTCATGAAATACCGGGCCACGGCGGAGTGGGACAAGGTGTTCAAGTTCTAGACCTTCCCGGTATCGATACTTTTGCGAGAGGCGCGAATGAAAAAAAATTGTATCTCCATGATGGAACATCCATTTCAACAGCCCTTCACCCTCGCCGAGGAGAGCTATCTGTGCGGCCATGACAAGAACCTGAAAACCCTTGAGGCCGGGGAGGTGCTGATCCAGGAGGGCGCGCGGGACCGGGACATGTGGCTGTTGATCAAGGGACGGTTCGTGGTGATCAAGAAGGTGCAGCCCAATTTTCCCATCGGCTCTTTGCAGTCCGGCAGTTTTTGCGGGGAGATCGCCTGGTTTACCGGGCTGCCCCGGACCGCCAGCGTCATCGCCACGGAGCCGGGTCTGGTGCTGCGCCTGCGGTACGAGGATCTCGACGGCATCGATCCCGCTCTGCTGTTGAAGATTTATCACAACACCCTGGCGGATGTGACGCAACGGAAGAACCTCATGAACCAGGTGCTCTTCCGTTTGGCCGGCCTGGAGAGAACGTATTATGGCGCGGACGGGATCCACAGTCCCGTTGGCTACATCAAGGGAGATCCTTTTTTTGTCGGGTTCACCCCTGAGGAGGAACGTCAGGTGCGCGCCCTGCCGTCCGGTCCGGAGCGCTACCGGGCCGGTGAGATGATTTTCCGGGAGGGGGCGGGCTACGACTCCTTTTTCCTGTTGCTGCGGGGCAGTGCTCTGATCAACCTGAACCAGGATCCCGGCTTGACCTTGATCCATCTGGGCGCGGAACGTGTGATGGGGATGGATGTCTTCTTTTCCGGGGGTCAACAGGGTTGCAACATCGTCGCCGTCGAGCAGTGCGAAGGGTTGCGGATCTCCCTGGAGGCCTTCCACACCCTGGACGTCTCGTGCAAGTTGAAATTCTATTGGCAAATGGCGCTCCATCTCATCAGTCGTCTTTCATCGTTCAGTGTCGCCAAAATCAAACTGGAACACATGGAAGGCAATATGTGGTTTGGGGGATGAAGTCTGTCCGGGCGGGTCTGCGGGGGGCGTTGGCGGCATGGCTGCTGGGGAGCGGTCTGCTGGCCGGTTGCGCCACCGTGCCCCACGTCCAGAACGTCGAGAACGCCTGCACCATTTTTCAGGACCAGAGCGGCTGGTATGAAAAGAGCCTGGCGGCCCAGAAGAAATGGGGCGTGCCCATCCACATCCAGTTGGCCATCATTCATCAGGAGTCCCGGTTCAAGCATGACGCCAAACCTTCCCGTTCCCGGCTGTTCTGGTTCATTCCCGGCCCCCGTCCTTCCACGGCTTTCGGTTACGCCCAGGCGTTGGACGGGACCTGGGAGCAGTACAGGAAGCACACCGGCGTCTGGGGGGCGGACCGGGACGATTTTGGCGACGCCGTGGATTTTATTGGCTGGTATGTGGATCAAAGCCATAAAAAGTGTGGCATTTCCAAGTGGGACGCCCGGTTGCAGTATCTGGCCTATCACGAGGGTCAGCGGGGGTACAACAACAAAACGTACAACAAGAAACCGTGGCTGTTGAAGGTGGCCCAAAGGGTGGAGAACAACGCGGCGCGCTATCGCATGCAATTGACCCAATGCCGCAAGCACGATGCGGGTGGGTTGAGTTTCTGGCCGTTCTAGCGGCCCGGTCCGAAAAAAAACGGGTCAACCAAACCGCTGGCATCTAGAGGGGGGGAGGCCGCAGCTCGATTGACCCGTCGGCGACAAATGGAGGCAAAGCCGCCATTTTCCCGCCTTACCGTGTCATTCGGTGAATTGAATTTGTATTCATCAAAGTTCTAGTTTATAGTGAAAGATGGACAGGGCGCAAATTTTTTTTCGGAACCGTCGGTATTCATGAAAGGTGGGAAGAACGGCTATGCACGATTTGGTCCGATTTGACTTGAACCTCCTGGTGGCGTTTGAGGTGTTGATGACCGAACGGGGCGTGACCCGCGCGGGACGCCGCTTGGGGATCACCCAGGCCGCCATGAGCAATACCTTGCGACGGCTGCGGGAAATTTTCGATGATCCGTTGTTTGTCAAGATCGGGTTGCGCATGGAACCCACGGCCCGCGCCCTGGAGTTGTCCGGTCCGGTGGAGCGGGCGCTCAAGGAGGTGCGTCAGGCGTTGAATCAGGAACGGTTCGAGCCGGAACGGGCCGAGTATCTGTTTCGCATCGGCATGGTGGATTACGCGTCGGTGTTGTTGTTGAATCCTTTGCTGCAACTGTTGCGTCAGAAAGCCCCTGGCGTGGTGTTGGAGCTGGTGGATATCGGCGGGGAGGAGGAGCGCACGGTGCTGGAGAGCGGGGCGGCGGAACTGGTCTTCAGTCGTTTCCAGTGGGTGCCGCCGAACATTCTGCTGCATCGGGTTTTCCAGATGCAGTACGCCTGCATTTACCGTCCCGACCACCCCCTGGTTCCCAACGGTGTCTTGACCCTGGAGGCGTTCCTGGAGGCGGATCACATCCATTTTTTCCCCCGTGGCATCACCAGCACGGTGGTGGACGAGTCCTTGGCCCACATGGGTCGGGCGCGCAACATCAAGGCCCGGCTTTACTCTCTGGGCACGCTGCCTTTCATGGTGGCCGAAAGCGATGTGATGGCCATTCTGCCGGACCGGGTGGCGCGGAAGCTGGCCAAACCTTTGGGGTTGCAGGTCTCCCCGGTGCCGGTCAACACCCCGCCGTTGCGCATGGCCATGGCCTGGCATCCCCGCACGGAAAAGAGTCCCCCCAACATCTGGTTGCGGGAAGAGGTGAAGGCTTTGCTGGCGCAGCCGGAAGAATAGGACGGTCATCACCTCCAGGCAGGACAAAGCTCCCCTCCCTGCGTCTTTGTCCTGCCCCTTCCCATGGCAATTCCGGAGTTTTTTGATCGATCGGAAGTCTTGATCATAGATCTGAAAATGATCGCTTGATATCGCTGGATCGCGTGGAGATGTTCAGAAAAAAATCATCAGGAACGCGCGTCTGAACGCTAACAAAATTTCGTTGACAAATGGGGAATGCTCCCCTTTCCATTCGGTTCTTTACCTGTGCGAGCCGCTGTGGTAGTCATCTCAATATCTTCTCGTTACTTGTTCTTCTCGTATTTGATTGCGGACTCATTTGTGCATGATGGTCCTACATGGCCGCACGAGGCTGGCGGTCTGAGCGGACAGGATGATTGACTGGAGAGCGGGATTTCTGCCGGCGCCGGTGATTGACGTTATAACGTCATGGTCTCCCCCTCCCTGGGCGCGACGCACTGGGTGGTGGAGCCGAGCTGCGCCAGGTGGGCGCGGGCCTGCTCCAGTTTTTTGGTGATGTCGTCGTCCCGCTGGTCCGGGTCGTGATGGTGGAGGCAGAGCGTCTTGACCCGCGCTTGATGGACCAGGTTGACGACCTGCGACACCGAAGAGTGTCCCCAACCGGATTTCCGGGCGTATTCCGCGTCGGAGTAGGTGGCATCCATGATCACGATGTCCGCCTGCTCCACAAAACGGAGCAGTTTTCTGGTGTAGGCGGGGTTGTGGTGCCTGTGGTCCGGCGGATAGAGTTCGTTGTCCGTAATGTAGGCCACCTTGCGTTCACCATAATCGATCCGATACCCCAGACAGGTGCCGGGATGGTTGAGGAGCATGGTGGATACCGTGGCCCCATGCCCCACGTCCCAGGTCTCCTCCTGCAGGTCCCGGAAATAGACGCGTGCGCTGAACTCTTTGATCTTGATCGGAAAATAGACTCCATCCATCTGATCGGAAATCATCTGACGGGTGGAAGGACCATTCTGATTGCCACAGCAGATCTCGAATTCGTTCCCCTTGATGTACAACGGCACAAAAAACGGCAGACCATTGATGTGATCCCAGTGGGGATGGGAGATCAGCAGCTTGGCGGAGATGGGAAACTTTCTGGCCACCAGCAGATGATCCGACAGCCCCTTGATGCCGGAACCGGCGTCGAAGATGAAGATCGGTCCTTTGTTCAGATGCATGGTCACGCAGTTGGTGTTGCCGCCGTAGCGCACGGTGCGTGG
>JADGCR010000152.1 GCA_015228895.1 Magnetococcales bacterium | reverse complement strand
CGGGTGAGTTCCCGTTCGGCGATGACGACCCAGCGCAGGCCACGGACTGTCACGGGTGCCCAGGCGGCCACCACCGGCTGACCATGCAGGCCGATGGCGCTGCCATGGCCCGTCTTGCCCTCCAGGGCGATTGTCAGGAGGGGGGGCTTGGGGGTGACCCCCGTGGTCAGGACCGGATCGGAACGGAGGCCATCGGCAGCCGCCAGATAGTGTTCTTCCAACGCGTCGGGCGGCATCCCGGCCTGCATGAGTTGCGTCAGCACCTGGCGGGAGACGCGGGTGATGACCACGCCGATGGTGGTGCCTTCCTTTTTGACCGGCGCCGCGAAAAAGGCGTTCGAGGCGTTGTTGGCCGGGGCGTAGGGTTGAAAATCCAGGAGAGCCACCCCCTCCAGGCCGGCGCGATACGCCTTGGCCAGTCCGGTATCGCTCAAGGGTTTTTGCAGGACGTTCTGCCCCAGCTCACTGCGATGGGCCATGGAGTAGACAACATCCCCCTGCGCCGAAACAAAGTACAGCTCCTCCTGGCCGGAGGCGTTTTTCTGTCCATCGTAGAGGGGAGAGAAACCTTCCACGGTTTCACGCCAATGTTTGTTGTCGATTTTGCGTCCCCCCTGACGGAAAATCCAGTCAATGGCGGCGACCCGTTTCATGAAGTCCGCGTTGGCGGCCAATTGGTCCACTTCGGTGACGCGTTGTTCGAGATAGGCTTCGATGCGCGCTT
The DNA here is from genome assembly GCA_015228895.1 of Magnetococcales bacterium. Next base: position 4,839 of record JADGCR010000152.1, on the reverse strand, counting down.
TTTTCAGATCCCGCAAGGTTTCCAGGTGTTGGACGGCTTGCAGATGGCGCTCGGCGGCGAGTTGGGTCAGGGTTTCCATGTCGGCGCGTCGTTCGGAAAAATAACGCTTGATGCTGCTGATGCCGACATTGCGGGCGGTTTCGACACGAGAGGTGGCTTGTTGGGTCAGAGTCCGGTCGGCTTGATGCCGCTCCATCCACCAGAGGGTCATCAGGGGGATCAAGCCGGTCAGAAACAACAAGGCAGTCAGTTTTGGGCGCAGGTGGATATCTTGCAGTCTGATCATGCCGGTTCCAGAAGTTCAGGAAAGATCCACGTCCTTGCTCTCTTCATCCTCTACATAACGGACCATTTTATTCAGGTCCAGGATCAGGGCGACCTCACCATTGCCCAGGATGGTGGCGCCGGAGAACTCTTCCGAGTGTTGAAAATTCTTGCCCAGGGTTTTGATGACCGTCTGGTGCTGTCCGACCACGTTGTCCACCACGAAACCGATTCTTTTTTCGTCCACCTCGGAGATGACGATCTGTTCGATGTCCGGTGCGGTGCCTTCGATTTCGAAGCGGTCGCGGATGCGGATGTAGGGGATGATCTCCCCGCGCACGTTGATGACATGACGACCGTGCGCCTTCTCCACATCGTCACGGGAGAGCTCGACGCACTCCTCGACGGCCGCCAGGGGCAGGACGTAGTTTTCCGCTTCCACCTTGACCAGCAACCCTTCGATGATGGCCAGAGTCAGAGGCAGTTTCAGGGTGATGGTGGTCCCCTTGCCCAGAGTGCTGGTGACATCGATGGAACCACGCAACCCCTCGATGGAGCGGCGCACCACGTCCATGCCCACACCGCGTCCGGAAACGTTGGTGATCTTGGCGGCGGTGGAGAAGCCGGCGGCGAAGATGAGTTGGAAGGCCTCCTTGTCGGTCAGTTCCTCGTCCGGGGAGATCAGACCCTTTTCAATGCCCTTGTTGCGCAGTTTCTTGGGATCGAGTCCGGCCCCGTCGTCCGTGACACGGATCAACACGTTGGCACCGGAGTGGATGGCGGACAGGGTGATCTTGCCCACGGGATTTTTGCCCGCCGCCCGGCGGATCTCCGGGGACTCGACCCCGTGATCGATGCTGTTGCGGATGATGTGCACCAGGGGATCGTTGAGTTGGTCGATGACGGTTTTGTCCAGTTCCGTTTCGCCTCCGGTGGTGACCAGATCGATCTCCTTGCCCAGTTCCGTGGACAGATCACGCACCAGACGCTTGAATTTGTTGAAGGTGGTGTCGATGGTCAACATGCGGATACTCATGGTGTTGTCCCTGAGTTCTCCGGTAAGTCGTTCCACCTCCTCGGCGATGAGTTGCAAGGTGTGGTCCCCCAGACTGCTGGCCGTCTGATTGAGGCGGGCCTGCATGGTCACCAGTTCCCCCACCAGATCCACCAGACTGTCCAACTTGTCGGAAGGGACGCGCACGCTGGAGGCGGTCTCCGTGGTTTTTTTCTTGTCGTGCTTGTCCTGAATGACCTGCTGTTCGGTGAGGGCCGCCCGCACCCGGTCCGGCGTGACGGCACCGGATTGCACCAGACGGTCACCCAGGGGTTGCAGAGCCTGTTCCAGCGCCTTCGGATTGACATCCCCCCGTTCCATCAGGATCTGACCGATCTTTTTGGTTTCGTGATTCTCCTGGAGGTCCGTGTCCCGATCCAGCAGACGGATGTTGATGTCGCATTCATCCTCGACAAAGATGAAAACATCGCGAATGGCGTTTTCACCGACCGGGGCGGTCAGGAAAATTTCCCAGGCGGTATAGCAGGTTTCCGGGTCCATTTCGTCGAAATCCGGGAGATGTTCGGTGATCGCCACCACGCGACACTCTCCGAGTTCACGCAACTCGTTCAGCAGCAACAACGGGTTGGTCCCGGACGCGAAGATGTCCCGGTTGGGCTTGAAGCGGATGCGGAAGATATTCGGTTCGTCGCTGGTGCTGGCTTGGGTCGGCGTTTTGCCTTGCGGAGCGGCTGGTGCCGCGCCCCCCCCTTTTTTGTTGGAGGACAATCCCCGCAATCCGGTGATGATCCGGTTGGCGTTGGCCTCGTCAGCGGGTTCACCTCCGGCGGCGGCATCCAGCATGGAACGGATCTGGTCGCGGGCCGCCAGGGTGAGGTCGATCAGGGGTTTGGTGACGGGAATGGTCCCGTTGCGCGCCATGTCGAACACCGTTTCCACTTCATGGGTGAATTCGGCCACCGCGTCGAAACCGAACATGGCACCAGAGCCTTTGATGGTGTGCATCGCCCGGAAGACACGGCCAATCAGGTCCTGATCCTGGGGAGCGGCTTCCAGTTCCAGCAGGGAGTCCTCCAGTTCGGACAGGAGTTCGTAGGCCTCTTCCGTAAAAGCACTGGTGTCGATTTCAACGTTCATGGCGTTTTTTTTCCTGTAAGGGTCAACCCAGCACTTTTTTCACGACATCCAACAACTGTTCTGGCTTGAAGGGTTTGACAATCCATCCGGTGGCGCCCGCGGTTTTGCCTTCCTGTTTGCGGGTGGCCTGGGATTCGGTCGTGAGCATGACGATCGGGGTGAATTTGTAATTGGGGAGCGTGCGCAGGGCGGTGATCAAGGCAATGCCATCCATATTGGGCATGTTCAGGTCGGTGATCACCATATCCATGGCGTTGGCTTTCGCCTTGGCCAGTCCATCGGCGCCGTCAACGGCCTCCACCACCACGAATCCCGCTCCTTTGAGCGTCATGCCCACCATTTGTCGGACGGAAGAGGAATCGTCCACCGTCATGATTGTTTTTGCCATCAGTTCTTCACTCCCATCCAAAGGCCACTGGTCTCTTTATCGCCCCCGCAAGCGGCAAAGCCGGCAAGTTGCATGGTCTCCCGGAGGGCGTTTGGGAGTGTGCCGGCAATCATCAAACTCTTACCCTGTTTCAGCAACTGCCGATGCGCGGAGCACAGGATTTGCAGGGTGGTCAAATCCACTCTCTCCACCTCGTCGAGGTTGAGGGTCAGTTGTTGCGCCATTGGGTCCATGGCATTGCTCAACGCCTCCTTGAATGCGGCCGCGTTGCGAATGGTCATGTCTCCCGCGACGGAGAGATGGGCAATGGCTTTGGCGCTGTCCATACTGAACTGGAACATGGGGTTCCTCCTTTAGGGGACACCATACAGATAACAGGATAAATATAGCACATTCTAGCGAATGTGTGGCAAGGAATCAAAGAAAATGGATATCAACTCCTGCTGATATACGTTAACATCGTCTGAATCGTCTGGCCGGGATCCGGCGCGTTTAAAACGCCCCGGATCAATGCCACGCCCGACGCGCCCGCTTGCAGGGCGCTCCAGGCGTTGTCGGTATTGACGCCCCCAAGTGCCAATACCGGACCATCGACAACCGCACACATCCGTGAGAAGCGCTCCAGTCCCAAAGGGGAGGCGTCGGGATGGGAAGCCGTACGGAAAACCGGGGAGAGCGTGACATAATCTCCCCCCTGATGCAAGTGTTGGCATGCGTTTTCCGTATGATGGCAGGAGCGTCCCAGGAGGGGGTGGGGGCCCAGGATGCGCCGCGCCTCGGTGGTCTCCATCCCCATTTCCGGCAGATGCGCCCCGGCGGCTCCCACGTCCAGGGCGATTTCCAGGTGTTCATGCACAATCAGGCGACCCCCGGAGGGGGTGAGCAGGAGGATGAGGCGACGGGCCAGTTGGGTCAGGAGCGTTCTGGAAGCGGTTTTGTCCCGGAGCAGAAGATCGAAAGGCCCCCCCTGGAGCGCCTGGGAGACGGCGTTTTCAATGTCCGGGCGGACGGCATGGTCCGTGATCAGGAGAAGACGCGGCGGGTGGAGCGAAGGCCGGTGTCCACCCGTCGCGGCGGCATCAGAAATTCTTGTTGATCTTGAGAACGACTTGTTCATCGGCAACGCTGTTGAAGAGTCTGCGACCCGATTTGTCGTTGCCGTAAAAGGAGAGATCCCATCCGAAGCCCAGGACCTCCTTGGAGAGACCAAAGCTGTAATCGTTGTAGTTGTCGGGCAGTCCGGCGGCGGAGTTGTCGAAGTGGTTGCCGTCGGAATGACCATAGTGGAAGGCGCCGACGATCTCGAAGGGGAAATCGTAGGTGAGCGCGCCTTCGATGTAATGGGCCGAATCGTTGGAGACATTGGCCGGTTTGACCCCGCCAAAGTCGTCGGAGAAGGAGTATTTGGCGCTGAGTCCCAGGCTGTTGATTTTGTACGAGGCGCCCAGATAGTATTCGTTATAGTCCAGTTCCCGGTCGCTGGCGACACCGGGGTAGGTGTAGCGGATGACGCCCAGATCCAGTTTGAGGTTGTTCTTGTACTGGTGGGTGAGGCCGGCGGAGTAATCCAACTCGATGTTGGCGTTGCTCTGGTCGTCGAAGTCCACGGAGTAGGCCGTGATGGCGACGTAGGGACCAGCCTCGTGGTTGATGGCGACCCCCCCCCCTGGATGGACGGGTGTTTGTCGGAATTGGTCAGTCCGCGTGAGACATAATTGGTCGCCAGGGACATGTTGGAGGTGATGTCGAACTGGCCCAGTTTGGTCCCGGCCAAGGCAGAAGTGGTCATCATGCCGGCAAGCAACAGAATGGAAACTTGAATGATGTGACGCATGCGGATCCCCTGTGTTGGTTGAAGGTTGCAAGTCACAAAATCGAAACCTGGACAGCAAGGCTGGAAAAAGGGATGAACAGCCCGCTGATTTAACCCTTTGTGAAAAATGATACCCGCCTTCGTTGCCGGAATACAATGTTCAATTTGGATTTCTTTCGTCTGAACCGGCTCGTTTCAGGGGGCGTGGCGGGGGTTCTTTAT